>JAFLJU010000598.1 GCA_022712835.1 Desulfobacteraceae bacterium | reverse complement strand
TATCCTCCATTGTGGATGCCTCCTGTACCGATGTCATCAACGGAAATATGGTAAAAACTTATTCCTGGTATGACAATGAGACCGGATATTCAAGCCGAATGATCGATCTTGCCATCATGGTCGGGCAATCCCTATAAACTTTTGTTCCTTTCTTTAACTTTAAGCGGAGGCAAAATATGACCAGACGACCCTTAATTGCCGGTAACTGGAAAATGTATAAAACAGGCGAGCAAGCGGTGCAAACCGCCACATCCCTTGCCAAATTGTGTTCCGATGTTACCGTGGATATAATGATCGCCCCGACCTATCTATCCTTGCCCCTGGTTGCCAAAGTCCTAGAAGGCACCCAGGTTAAAGTGGGTGCCCAAAACCTGTATTTTGAACGGGAAGGGGCTTTTACCGGTGAAGTATCCGCAGAGATGATACGGTCGGCAGGAGCCGACTATATTCTGATCGGCCATTCTGAACGGCGGCAGTATTTTGGAGAAACCGATGGGTCGGTCTGCCGGAAAGTTAAGGCAACCATCGATGCCGGATTAACTCCGGTCTTGTGTATCGGGGAGACAGAACAAGAAAGGGAACAGGGGAAAACCTATTTTGTCCTTGACAAACAGGTCTCAGATGGGTTAAAAGGCTTTGGTCTTGAACAATTATCCGACCTTGTCCTGGCCTATGAGCCGGTGTGGGCAATCGGTACCGGCAAGACGGCCAGCATTGAACAGGTGGCCGAAGTTCACAGACATTTAAGGTCCTTATTGGCAACATTATTTTCAAAGGATCTGGCCGCTGGAACCCGCATTTTATATGGTGGTTCTGTCAAGCCTGAAAATGTCAAGGAGCTCATGGCTATTGAGGATGTAGATGGCGCTCTTGTAGGTGGAGCAAGTCTTGATGCGGATAAATTTATTAAGATCATTAAATATAACCAATAAGGTAAGCAAATCATATGTCATCAATAATAATCGGTTTACATGTTAGTGTTTGTATCCTTCTAATTCTCATTGTGCTGCTCCAAAGCGGTAAGGGAGCTGAAATGGGAGCCTCAATAGGAGGCGGTGGCAGCCAGACTTTTTTTGGTGCAGCAGGTCCTGCAAATATATTAACAAAAATCACAACAGGGGTTGCAATCATCTTCATGGTAACCTCACTGACCCTGGCTTACTTGTCAGGCCATCAGGCTGACTCCAGTGTGATGACAAAGAACACCACTCAAGTGGAGAAAACCACCGAGTAAAAAAGACGCAGACAAAACAAAAGTATTAGCCGAAGTGGTGGAATTGGTAGACACGCACGCTTGAGGGGCGTGTGGGGCGACCCGTGGGAGTTCAAATCTCCCCTTCGGCACCAAAATAAAAAAAGCCACGGGCAAGCATGTTCGTGGCTTTTTTAATTAGAACGGACTAAAGGTCTTGTATGAGCCAAGATTACAAACGAAATTGCTATAAATGTAAGAACTACTATGTCACCTGGGAACCCCAGCGCCCCCATGGATGCAAGGCTATGGGATTCAAATCACAAATGCTCCCAAGTATTACGGTGTATCGCTCATCGGGAAAACCCTGCCAGCTTTTTTCAGAAAAGACGATTAGTAACCCTCCCCAGTCTTGAATTATTCAAAACCTTGTTTATATTATTCCATTATGACTGATAAAATAGACATCCAGGGGCAAGACCCCCATAAAATAGAAAAAGAGCTGGGTGAGTTTTTAAACAAAAAGTTTGGTGGTAATGTCAAAATCATCAGCCCTTCCACCCAACCCCAACAAGACGCCATCAGCGGGAAAAACCCCTCCAAGGGTAAAAAAGAGCTGATCAATTTCAACTTAAAGCCCGCCGAGCTAATAGCCTACCTGGACCAATATGTCGTCAGGCAGGACAAGGCCAAGTCTGTTTTAGCCACCAAGATCTGCACCCATTTCAACCGCATCCGCCACCAGGAAGCCTCGGGGGGCGATTTTTTCAAAATCACCGGCAATATAAAATCCAATATTTTGATGCTGGGTCCCACAGGAATCGGCAAGACCTATCTGATCAAGCTGATTGCCAAGAAATTAGGGGTTCCCTTTGTTAAGGCTGATGCCACCAAATTTTCCGAGACCGGTTATGTGGGGGGAGATGTTGAAGATCTGATCCGGGATCTTGTCAAGGAAGCCGATGACAACATAGATTTAGCTGAATGCGGAATCGTTTATTTGGATGAAATCGATAAAATTGCGGCCAGTCCCAATGTCATGGGGGCTCAGATATCACGCACCGGTGTCCAGAGAGCATTGTTAAAACCTATGGAAGAAACTGAAGTTGACCTTAAGGTTCCCCATGATCCTGTTTCCATGATGCAGGAACTTGAAGCGTTTCAAAGAACCGGAAAAAGAAACCAACGCCGGGTCAACACGGCCAATATTCTTTTTATCTTAAGCGGCGCCTTTACAGGTCTCACTGATATTATCAAAAAACGAATGAACAAGCAGCATATCGGATTTGGTTCCCCACTGGCCAAGCCGAAGGAAGAGATCGATCTTTTAAAGCAAACCCGGACAGAAGATCTGATGGAATATGGGTTTGAATCCGAATTTATCGGCAGGGTACCGGTACGCTGTATCCTTGAGACCCTGACCGAGGCAGACCTCTACGATATCCTTAAAATGCCCAATAATCCGGTTATCCTGAGCAAAAAACTGGATTTTGCAGCCTATGGTATTGACATTGTCTTTACAGACACAGCCCTAAAAATTCTTGCAAAAAAGGCCGCCATAGAAAATACCGGCGCCCGGGGACTTGTCAGTGTCGTGGAAGAGTCTTTGCTTGTATTTGAAGAAAAACTGCCCTCCAGCAAAATCTCCACATTTACCGTCACCCCAAAGGTGTTGGAAAACCCCACCGCTATGTTGGCAGATCTGTTGGGTGAAACCAAGGAGTCAAAGTTTGCTCAAGAACACGCCAGGGCCAAAACAAACAATCAAAAATATATCACCCACTATATTAAAGAGAACTGGAAGGTCTTTTCCCTACGCCATGGACTGACCCTTTCCCAAATTCGCTGTAAAATGGTGGCCCAGTATTATACGGGGAATGTCATGGAAATTGAGGATGCTGTCAAGCAAATCAAACGTTTCCACGATTCGGTAAAAGAGATTGAAGTTGAGGTATCCAAAAGCTATAATTTAAACATTGTTTTTGAGGAAGATGCCATTGATTTCATCATCCAGCAATTCATTGACCATCATGCCACCAGTGAAGAAATATTAACAAAAATTTACGATGATTTTTTTGACGGGTTTAATCTGATCCGGGAGAAAACAGGGAAAAACAGATTTTTCCTCTCCAAAACAGCACTCGTGGACCATGAAACATACCTTAACGACCTTATCAGGAAAGAAATACGATGATTGGAATTTCAAAATTATATTGTGCAACGGTTGAACCGTCTGATGCCCTGAGATACTCAAGAGACTCCGGACAACTCCCCTCCCATCTGCTTCAGTTTTCAATCGATAAAAAACCGGTGGTGGTCTGGAACATGACCCGGAGATGCAATTTAAAATGTGTGCATTGCTATGCAAAAAGCGAAGATCTTTCCTATGACAATGAGCTTAACCACGAACAAAGCCTTGCCATGATAGATGACCTTGCAAATTTTGGTGTGCCGGTTCTGCTGTTTTCAGGCGGTGAGCCCATGATCCATCCACGGCTTCTGGAGTATGCCCAATATGCGGTGTCCAAGGGAATGAGAGCCGTCATTTCCACTAACGGCACCCTGATCACCAAGGAAAAAGCCAAGGCACTCAAAGAGATCGGTCTGTCCTATGTGGGCATCAGTCTGGACGGCCTTGAACCCACCCATGACAAGTTCCGCGGGGTCAAAGGATCTTTTAAGCGTGCCATGGAAGCCATTGACAACTGCCAGGAAGTCGGCATCAAAGTAGGGGTAAGGTTCACCATCAACAAACGAAATGTCCAGGATATCCCGGGCATTTTTGACCTGCTTGAAGCAAAAAACATCCCCAGGGCCTGCTTTTACCACCTGGTTTACTCGGGCCGAGGGTCTGAAATTGCCAAGGAAGACCTCTCCCATGAAGAGACAAGGAAGGTATTGGACCTGATCATGGACAGAACTAGAGATCTGCACGACCGAAATATGCCCAAGGAAGTTCTCACCGTGGACAACCATGCCGACGGCCCTTATTTATACCAGCGCCTCCAGGGGGAAAATCCAGAACGGGCGGCCGATGTATTGGAACTGCTTGAAATGAATGAAGGCAACAGCTCAGGTCGCGGTATCGGGTGTATCTCCTGGGACGGCCAGGTCCATCCAGACCAATTCTGGCGTGAAAAAGTTTTGGGCAATGTCAAAGATAAACCCTTTTCGGAAATCTGGTTAGATCCTGAAAATGAATTTTTAATGAAAATGAAGGACAAAAAAAAGCATGTCAAGGGCAGATGCGCCCAGTGTAAATGGCTGGATATCTGTGCTGGCAATTTCAGGGCAAGGGCGGAATCAGTTGCCAATGACCCCTGGGATTCTGATCCGGCATGTTATCTGACCGACCAAGAGATTGGATTGGACGAGATTAAAAAAGATGAAATAAAAAAGGACGAGCCTAAAAAGGAGAATAAATAATGTTGTTTCCAGATGCCAGGGGTAGACGGTTGCGGGCCAATGATAATTTCAGACGAATGATCCGGGAAACCAAACTGTCCCAGGATGATTTGATCATGCCCCTTTTTGCCGTGGACGGCACCTCTGTTAAAAAACCCATAGCCTCCATGCCCGGTCAATTTCATCTCTCCTGTGACAATATTGTCAAAACAGCCCAACAGGCCAAGGATGCTGGTGTTCCCGCCATCATCCTTTTTGGGATCGCCGACAAAAAAGACCCCCTTGCCACCCGGGCCTATGCTGCGGATTCCATTGTTCAAAGGGCGGTTGCTGCGGTCAAAGACAAAGTGCCGGACATCACGGTAATCACGGATGTATGTTTATGTGCCTACACGGACCACGGCCATTGCGGTGTGGTGGACAAAGGGGTCATAGACAATGATGCCTCGTTGGATCTTCTGGCCAAAACCGCACTTTCACACGTACAGGCAGGTGCCGACATGGTGGCCCCTTCCGATATGATGGACGGCCGGGTGGGGGAAATCCGCGGAATTCTGGATGAAGAAAATTTTTCCCATATTCCGATCATGTCCTATGCCGTCAAGTATTCCTCTGCCTTTTATGGCCCTTTCCGGGAGGCCGCCGATTCGGCTCCCCAATTTGGGGACAGAAAAACCTACCAGATGGATCCGGCCAATTCCCTTGAAGCCATCCGGGAAGCCACCATGGACATTGAAGAAGGCGCTGACATCATCATGGTCAAACCCGCCCTATCCTATCTGGACATTATCTATCGGCTAAAAGAAGAGATCGACCTTCCCATTGCCGCCTATAATGTCAGCGGTGAATACAGCATCATGAAAGCCGGAGAGATGATGGGCTGGGTGGATGCCAAGGCCATGATCATGGAAACCTTGATTTCCATAAAACGGGCCGGTGCGGATATCATCCTCACCTATTCCGCCATTGATGTTGCAAGGGAGCTTACCAACTAATGAATCAGCACACCCAAGGACTGCACCCGGGCGGACACAAAGGACACGGCACCGGGGAAAAATCGGGTCATCCGAGTCCGGGTCACCCGGAAAATGCCAATACCATTCGCCTGGTTGCCTGGGAAACCACCCGTAGATGCAACCTGAAATGTAAACATTGCCGGGCCTTTGCCGAAGACCATCCCTATGACAATGAGCTTTCCACGAAGGATTCCTTTAAGCTTTTAGACCAAATAAGGGAAGTGGGGACCCCCATCATTATCCTGACGGGGGGGGAGCCGTTGCTCCGGGAGGATATATTTGATATTGCCTCCTATGGCACCAAAATTGGACTGCGCATGGTCATGGCACCCAACGGCACCCTGATTACCCCGGAAGTTGCCATACGCCTA
>JAFLJU010000491.1 GCA_022712835.1 Desulfobacteraceae bacterium | reverse complement strand
CCTCTCACAATTTCCCGGCATGGCCGGGGAACTGAGAACACTTGCGGCCCGTTGTCAGCAACTTTCCCAGGGCATGGCCATTGATGAGATAGAATCCTTTGCCCAAGGGCTTGAACTTCTTGGGCAGACAAATAAATGTGACTCTCTGGTTGGCTATGCCCAGAACCTGTATCAACTTGCCCTGCAGTTTGATATGGATCAGATTAAACGGGCATTGTCTGATTTTGACAACCTTATCAACGGGTCAGTTCCAAAAAAAGGGGATGTTTCATGACGGTGAATCAAAATGGGAATACCCGGATTCTGGTGGTGGATGATGTTGTGAAAAATATCCAGGTCATCGGGAAGATTCTCAGGGACAAAGGGTTTTTGGTGAGTGTGGCCCAAAGCGGTGCCCAGGCACTTGAAATTGTGCAGACCCATCTGCCCGACCTGGTGCTCCTGGACATTCTCATGCCGGAGATGGATGGGTTTGAAACCTGCCGGCAATTAAAAAAGGAAATTAAGTTTAAAACCATTCCCGTCATTTTTTTAAGTGCCCTGGCAGAGACAACGGACAAGGTCCGGGGGTTTAAGGCAGGTGCTGTGGATTATGTCACAAAACCCATCGCTTCCGAGGAGTTATTGGCAAGGATCAAATTCCATCTGGAGGTAAAATCCCTCCAGGAAAATCTTGAAGACCAGGTGAAAATAAGAACCCAGGAGCTGTTAAGAATCAACCAGGTCCTTCGCAAGCAGGAAGAGGATTATCGGTCGGTTATGAAGGCGGTGCCTGATCCCATTATTGTCTATGACTTAAAAGGACATTGTGTCTATATCAACCCGGCCTTTACAAGGGTGTTTGGCTGGACACGGGAAGATCTTCTGGGAAAACGGCCTGGATTTGTGGTGGAAAGTGAACGGAAAAAAACAAAGGATGCCATTGAAAAAACCTATGCCCAGGGCTTTTTCTCCGATTTTCATACCCAGCGTCATACCCGGAACGGAGAAACCTTAGGTGTGAGCGTCAGCTGTGCCTCCTACAAGAATACCCAGGGGGAGAATATGGGGATTGTCGCGAATTTAAGGGATATCACCGAATGGAAAAAAACCCAGGAGATGGTGATCCAAAACGAAAAGATGATGTCCCTGGGAGGACTTGCCGCTGGCATGGCCCATGAGATCAAAAATCCCTTGAGCGCTATTGTCCAGAATTCACAGGTGCTTAAAAACAGATTGTTTGAGCGGATACCTGCCAATCTCAAGGTTGCAAAGGAGTGTGACCTCTCCTTTGATCGCATGGAAACCTATCTGAATAAAAGAAAAATTGGCAATATGCTGGAATCATTTTGGGAAGCGGGCATCCGAATCAATACCATCATCGACAATATGCTCTCTTTCAGCCGGAAAAGTGACTCCAAGCCTATTCCCTGCAATCTTTCCGTTCTCATGGATAAAACCATTGCCCTGGCATCCCAGGACTATGATTTGAAAAAGAATTATGACTTCAGACAGATTTGTATTGAGCGGGAGTACGATCCCGACCTGCCAGACGTACCCTGTGAGGAATCCAAAATTCAGCAGGTTTTTTTCAATATCCTTAAAAACGGGAGCGAAGCCATGCATGAGAGCATGGAAAAATCTCCCTGTTTTATGATTCGTATTCGGCAAAGGCAACAGATGGTCTGCATGGAGATTACGGACAACGGACCCGGCATGGATGCCAAAACCCAGAAAAAGATATTTGAACCGTTCTATACCACCAAAGGCAGCTGTGCCGGAACCGGTCTCGGCTTGTCCGTGTCCTTTTTTATCATCCAGAAAGGACACAACGGAACCCTTGAGGTGGCATCCGTTCCGGGAAAGGGGAGCACATTTACCATCTGCCTGCCCCTGAACCCCTAGTTTAAAATTTTCCATCCAGTTTTGGTTGTTGGCCGTTAGGATGTCTGAATCAGTTTTTTTCTCCGATCCGGGTCGCAAGATATCCGTCGATCATGAGATGGAGAATGTGGTGCATCACACAGACCAGAAGGGCGGTGCCATATTCCGGGAAGCAGGTGATCTGGATCATGACCGCCAGGGGAAGGGTTTTCTGGGACCCCATGAAAAGAACCGCTTCCCGTCTTCCCCTGCCGATATCAAGGAAACGGGACAGCCCGAAACTTATGCCAAGGAGTATCAGGTGGAATACCACCACCAGAGGAAGAATTTCCCAAAAGGTGGCGCTTTTTGCAATCAAAACCTGCCGGGCACCTGACAGGGACATATACACCACACAGATGATAATGAGCTGGTTAATGATCCCCAATCGTTTTTTGATGGCAGGTGTGATGGTGACCAGGGTTTTTTTAAGGAAAAGACCTGCTACCAGGGGAAACAACACCAGAAGGATCAGTTTGATAAAGATTGCTTTCTGGTCAATGAAAAGTTCTGTTTTAAGCTTCAGGGACAAGAGAAGCAGGGGCAGAATAACAGGAATGGAAATGATGGCCACACAATTGGATAGAATGGTCACAAACAGGGCGTGGGCCATATTGCCGCCTGCCTGACCTGTCATGACCACGCCGCTGGACAGGGTTGTGGGCATGGCTGCCACAATAAACAGCCCGAGGACCACTCCGGTTTCCAAGGGGATGAAACTTAGCAGATATGCCGCAACCGGAGCTGCAAAAACAATCACCACAAGGGTGATAGCAGTGGCTTTGACATCCTTTATTCCCGCCTTGATCTGGTCTGCTTCGATGATAAAACCGGAAAACAAAAAGATGAAGAAGATCATGAAAGAAGATCCGTTATGATTCTTTAAAAATATTCCGGCCTGGGCAAGAGTGGCTGTTTTATCCAGAATAATCAGGAAAAAAATCAGAACAATCCCCGTGAGAAACCATTGTCTTTTTATTCGTTCAATCATGATAATCTGTTAAATCCTTGAATCTTAAGTTCTTATCAAAAACGGTTTGCCCCTGTTCCGACATATCCGTCGAATAGTCCTGTCATAAGTTG
>JAFLJU010000077.1 GCA_022712835.1 Desulfobacteraceae bacterium | reverse complement strand
GCCCAGGGGATTGCCCCGGGCAGAAAGGATAAAACCATCCTGTTTATCATGGTCATAGCCGAACTGCTGGCCAGATAAAAGCTTTGTCTGGGCAAGCCCTCTGGGAACGCCCATATCTGGTTTTTTGCCAAACTCATCCCCATGACCCAGGGGCAATTCCCAGGGGTAATGGGTGGGGGTGCCATGGCAGTCACTGCACTCAATCTCCACCTGGCCCAGAGTAGTTCCATGGATATTGCCATCCCCATGAACATCCATGCTGGTATGGCAATCCTGACATAACAGCCCTCCTTCGGGGTTACCAGGACGGCTTTTCATTCCATGATGCAGGTCCGGGGAAACGCTCAGATAGGTTTTACCGTAAAGCTTTGGCGACAATTCTCCCTTACTGTCAAATGGGCCGGAATAGGTCGATTCCATCAATCCTGAATAGGAAACCCCGATGCGTTTTCCTCGATAATGGCAGGTGTTGCAAGATTCCACCGGGATACCGCCGGTTTTCCGGTTGCCCGCTATCCGATGGCGCAGAATATGGCCGGGCTCACTTTTAGAAATACTTGAATCCTTTCCCTGGTATAATCCTTCATTGCCATAAAGCATATGACACGAAGAACATCCCATGCCCCGATAATCCCCCCGCTCTTGTCGCCCCCGAACCCCGATATGACAGCGCTGGCATTCCTGGCGCTGATGGGAAAACCCGGCTAATTTCGGATTTTCCTCGATCTCTTTGACGGATAGGTTTGGCAGTTGTTCAAGATGATCGGGAAATTGGGCCTGATCCTTGATCAAACCTTCCATATAAGATTCATAGGCTTGCGTGGCTCCGATGGGAACAGGTCCGTCTGTGTCTTTAATGGCATAATTTCCCCAGGGAACCCTATATTCTTTAACCTCATCCACCCCCCAGGAATGAAGATTTCCCTGTATTTTCCCGGCTTCGGTGTTCATCAAGGATTTTCTGGCCCGATTCCCATACCCGGCATGGCAGACCCCGCAGGTATTGTCCACAATCCAGATGGAACCGGGGTCTGGATAAAAGGCCTTGGGTCCCGGGGCACGGGCAAGGCTTTTGGGAACCAAGGAATGGGCCTTTTTTTTGTTGGATGTGGTGGGATTACCCCCGTGGCAGATGACACAGCCGTCCATATCCCCGTGGCGCTGCCCGTTTTGTTTAATGAGCTGCATCATGGGAAGCGTTTCCGGCACAATATCCATGATCCCGCCATGGCAATCTTTGGTTGTACACCCTGTTTGTGCAGCCATTGCCCCTGAACCATAAAATAACATAAGGAAAAGCATCGGGACCAGACCCGGTATGGAAAAAGGCGTTAGGGTTGAATAATGCGCTTTAGAAAGGGACATCTGCCGGTCCTTATGAAAGAATCAATCAATTAATCAATGGAAATATCAAGGCATATCTGGTATTTCATAGCCTTAAACCCTGAAACAATACAAGGTAAAATTTTGATAGATATTTTAGAATTCACATTGGCGCGCCTGGTCCAAACCTTTGAAAAGGATTTTGGGAAGGGCCACTTCCATGCCCGGGTTCTTTTCCAGGATATTTTTAAACAGGGGAACACAAACTTTCTTACTAGCCCGGAATTTTTAGATTCCCCGCGGTTTGCCCGTGCCCTTAAAGGAAAGGTATCCGTCAATCCGGGGGAGGTGGTGAACACCTTTGACGAGGGAGAGCTGACCAAGTTCATTACCCGATTGTCCGACGGTCTTGAAATCGAATCGGTTGTCATTCCCATGACCCGGCACAATACCCTTTGTGTCTCCAGCCAGGTGGGGTGTAAAATGGGATGTAAATTCTGTGAAACCGGCCGCATGGGGTTTAAACGAAATCTGAAGGTTTCTGAAATTGTGGGTCAGGTTTACAATGCCCGGCACACCCTGAAAAAAGAGGTTAAAAATATTGTGTTCATGGGCATGGGCGAGCCCCTGGATAACTTTGACAATCTTATGGGCGCCATTCAGGTCATGAATGAACAGCAGGGGTTTGACATTGCCCTACGTCACATGACCCTTTCCACCGTGGGCCTTATTCCGGGCATTGAACGCTTAGCCACGTTTGATATGCCGGGGCTGCGCCTGGCCATTTCCATCAATGCACCCGATGACGAAATCCGTTCCCACCTCATGCCCATCAACGAGGTATTTCCCCTGGCACACTTAAAGAAGAGCCTGATGGACTTTCCCCTGCCCAAAAGGGGTATTTTTTTATTTGAATATATTTTAATCAAAGGGCTGAACGATTCCCCGGCCCAGGCCGATCTTTTGGCCGATTTTATTGGCCCTTTGCCGGTGCGACTCAACCTCATCGCCTACAACCCTGTCAAGGGGCTTGATTATGAGAGCCCCGATGAAGGGCAGATGTATGCCTTTGCCAATCTTTTGTCGGCAAGGGGAATCATGGTCATCAAGCGCTGGAGCCGGGGCCAGTCAGTTTCAGCCGGTTGCGGCCAACTTGGGAAAAGTAATCTCAAGGGATTACAAGTTGACAACTTTACTCCATAGAAGGTACACAAAGTATAGGATTGGGATAGACAATGGATAAAAAAGGCAACCATACATGACGGATATAACAGAACTGAATCAACTGGTGATGAATATCATAACGACAAACTCCTATGGGGCACAGATGGCCGCCGGACAACAATTATTTGCCTATACGGCGCGCCAGGACATTGATGAAGGGCTCAGGGAGTTTGCTGAAAACATTGCCATGCTCATGATCCAAAAAGAAGGGCGGGAACTCAATC
>JAFLJU010000240.1 GCA_022712835.1 Desulfobacteraceae bacterium | reverse complement strand
CCCAGAATAACCCGCCTTCATTTCCAAACAGGACCTATAGCGGCATGAATCCCGGTGGCACATCAGGATCAGGCTCTGGCAGTAAGACCACCAAAACATGCCAGGGGCATACCTTATATTGCAAATCTCGACCAAATATTCTTTGGCAGGTTTTCAAGTATGACCGTGTGACATCCGATCACAATCACGATGGTATTTGTGATTTCTGCAAACTTCCTGTTGGGAGGCGCACATCGTATAATGGGGATTGTCGAACCTCGCGCTGGAAACCTAAGCAAGATTAAAAAAATGGAGAACAATAGGAATGAGAATAACTTATAAATTCTGGCCAAGGATGATCATTTTCTCTTTATGTTTTATACTCATTCTTTGCATCAGCGGCATTTATGAGGCAAATGCAAAGGGCAACCACTTGTCTCCCATCTACCAATCGTTATATAATCGGAATTATCCCGATGTCATCACCCAGGCAGAAAGGCTAAAGGCCAGATACCCCAATGATGATACCTTGTATTATCTTCAGGGGTATGCCTATTTGAAAAACAATAATGAGGCTTTGGCGTTAGGCTGTTTTTCAAAATCCATTTCCCTTAATAGAAATAAAGGGGATGTCCATTTTTGGAGGGCTGTAATGTATCATAGATCCGGCAGGGATAAAGAGGCGCTGGATGATATAAACAGGGCCATCAGGGATAAGAATACGCCGGTTCAATTGGGAGAACTGGATAAACTGCAGGGGTATAAACCGGACACTAAATTTCACCATCCCCGCATGTATTTTTTCAGGGCCGCGGTCAATAAATCTCTTGGGAGATACACTGCAGCAATGAGCGATATTAACCAGGCCATTCATCTGTCTCCTGTACCCAATCCCATCCATTTTAAAGATAGAGGTGATATCAATTTTTTAACCCATAAATTTGCTTTGGCACGCAATGATTACCAAAAGGCTGTTCAACTTGATCCTACAATGATAAACGCCTGGTGCCCTTTGGGGCAGTGTGACCTTTATCTTGGCAATTATACAAGGGCAATTGCAAACCTGAAAAAAACAGTTGAACTTAATCCTGAATATCCGGGTGCTTTAAGGGATCTGGGACTTGCATACGCACTGAATGGGGACCATAACAAGGCCCTTGAAAGTATGGGAAGGGCATTGCGGAAAACCCCTGATGGCACAGTTTTTTATCACCTTGCATATGTTCATCATTTAAAAGGGAATCAGACACAGGCCCTTAAAAATTATAAAAAAGCACAAAAACTGGCTCCTGATATTTTAGGGACCGGTGCTGCCATTTTCAACATTACGCCGAAATCTTCTCCCATCAAAAAATTCTACCGGGGTGAATTTGATACTGCAAGACTCTATTTAGAAACCGGAAAGACCCCTGCCGCCATTGCCAATGAAAAAAGAAAACCCAGCCTGCAAATTATTGAATTAAGCATCCTGCCAAACCCGGTACCCGTGAACACTCCCTTTGATATCCTGATAGACTTTAAATCCTATATTCCGGGAGGCAAATCAGAGATCCCAACCCGGTTTGATTTTACCATCAGCCGAAACAATGACAGGCTCTATAAATCTGAACCCTTTAACATAAATGCTAAAAATTCAAAAATCTCCAGCTGGACCCATCATATGAACCCGGTTCCGGCCACAGGTGTTTATCTTATCAAGGCATATATCAGGCACAATCAACTTGTGGCAGAAAAAAGCATGGAATTGATAATCAAATAAGGAGTTCAACCCAGTGTCATGAATAAACGCATCCGCCTAACAAAATTTGTCAATATTTTTGGCTTTGTATATTTTGTTTTAAACCTTATTCTATTTATTGTGATGTGCATATTTGCCGTGCATGCCAAAATAGAAACCGACATGTCACCCGGGATTATCGTTTTCCTATTTCCTCTTATCGGCGTTTTCACCGGCTATTGGATGCGGACAGGCAAATATGGATGGTGGCGATCCATACTGATTGTCATAAGCCTTTTGGCCTCATTGATCCTCTTGTTCATGGCTGTTTTTGTATTTCCCGAAATAAAAGCCATAAACCAAAAAGAATTTAAACTTAAAGCAACGCTCAAAACAATCGATCAAAATTCAAGACAATTGTTCAAGGCGGTAAGCACTGATGATATTGAAATGGTCCGCCGATTGTTGGAAAGCGGGGCCTATCCAAATCCAAGAAACGACACGGGCCAGACACCGCTGCATGTTGCACAGCATCAAGACATTGTCAGGGAACTGATCGCAAAAGGGGCAAAGGTCAATGCCTTTGACGGCGATGGGTTTACCCCCATCTTTAATAAAGAAATTAAGAGTATAAAGATTCTGGTTGAGGCCGGAGCCGATATCAATATCAAAAGCCTTAACCGGGGCAATACACCAATGATCTGGTATTCATACAGCGGGTATATAGACGGAGTCAGGTACCTTATATCCCTTGGGGCGGAGATAAATGTAAAAAATGCAGACAATCAGACGGCCTGTGACATCGCGGAAAAATTCGGTCATTTTGAACTGTCGGCCTATTTAAAATCAGTGGGCGCCAAGCCAGAATAGGAGGTATACGATTAAACTCTATTTTCTATCCTTATTTTTGATCATTGCGGCAGTACCGGCCAATGCAATTTTACCGCCTGCCTATTATGCCCGTGCGGCTAAAGAGTCAAAAATCAAGGCCATTGCAACCATTGTTGATGTGAAGACAACTTATACGGGAAAGCATTTTTCCAGGAAAAAGGCTTTGTCCCGGCTTGAAAAAGTGGCACCTTTTTGAGTGTCGCCCGGTTCATTGAAGACAAAAAGGTTCTACCCTGACCAACCGGCCTTTGCTTATTCCCGACACCACCCGGGTGGAAACCAGACTCAAATGGAGTGGTGGCAGCCGTTAGATTTGTGGCCATGAATATTTAGGTTGAGTTGCGCGGGACAGCAGGAACCGCCCATGCCTTGTATCCTCCCTGCTTGTCGTCAAAAAAGAACTGGCCCTTTTTTATACGGGGTTTTTCACCCTAAAAGATATGGACAGTCCACCATCAACACAAAACGTATATTCTTATAATTCAAGGGTCTTGATAATAAAACCTTCGTGTTTTTAAACTTTAAATAACGGAGGTTGAATGCAAGAACATAGCCTGGCAAGCCACTACGATTTTTGATCCATCTTAAAAAAGTTATTCCCACATATTTTGGCAGATATTGTTTTACAATACTCACCTTTTTGCGGTACTTTATTTCACTTAACCGCAGTTCATTTTTAACCGCCTTATTATACATAGGGCACAGATATCATGTCAAAAGGAATGCCTCGCATATGGGAATTCGGCAATGCAGTAAATGCAAAGATCAGATGACACAAAGCCAAAACAAACCTATTCGTATCCCGCCCCATATCTGGGGCGAGGTGATGCAAAAATATGATTGCACCCATTGTGGTCACAAAACAACAATCACGCTGCCAAGCTCCATATTGTTTAACCTTGTCACCGGAATTTCCGGTATTGCGGTTTTTATTTACGGATGCTTAAATCTCAAAACTTTTTATCTATTGTTGTCTTCAGATATTATCGGTGCCCTGGCTGCTGTTTTTTTAGGTATCCTTTTTATTTTCTATGTTATTGGTTCCGGTTTTGCGATTAGAACTGCTGTTAAGGCATTTATTCATAATCGTCAATACCCCGATTTAAGCCCCCGTTCAGCTGTTATTCATTTTCTTCTCACTATGTGTGTCAGTAGTCTTCCTGTGTTATTATCCGTGGGATTTGGTTTTTATGACCATTTTGTAAAGGATATCAAAGAAGGCTTGGCAATTTTTCTGATTCCTATCATTTTTTCACCCTTGTTTTTCGGCACAAAACTGGGTTTAAATTTTATGGGGCTGTTTCTGGGATGCTGTTTTTGGATGGCGTTGTTGGTGGCATCAATCGTAACATTTGGATAAGATCTGGATACAGTCTCCTGTCAACAAATCACTGAAAATATATTTGATTTTAAAAGGGTGAAGCTCCCCATAAATAATATGTACCATCTAAAAAAAACCATCTCCTTTGAGGATCAATCCTATTTCAAGGTATTAAAAACCAGACTCAAATGGAGCGGCGGCAGCCGTTAGATTTGCGGTCCTTAATTTATCCCGGGGAATCCACCATTTTTACCATTTCCCCGGCCAGGGTTAATAGGGTCGCGGCATTATGATCCACCTGGGCAGCTCCGGCTTCAACCCCGGTTGCCGTTTCTTCCAATTCACAGATATCGTGGGCCACCTGTTTAAGGCCCTCATCATTTTCTTCCATCATCTGGTTGGCTGAATAAAATCCGGCAGAGGCTTCATTGATATTTTTGGCCACCTCATTGGTGGCGGCAGACTGTTCTTCCACAGCCCTTGAGATCCCTCCCACCCGGGTATTTGCTTCCTGAACAATTCCGGTGATGGCATCCATTTCTCTTGTGGAACGTTGGGTGGCGTCCTGGATCTCCCTTACCTGGCGGTTAATTTCACTGGCAGATTCAGAGGTCTGAACCGCCAACACCTTGATTTCAGTTGCCACAACCGCAAATCCTTTCCCTGCCTCCCCCGCCCTTGCCGCCTCTATGGTGGCGTTCAATGCCAAAAGATTAATCTGCTCAGAAATATCTCCGATGGCATCTGTAATTTTATTAATGGCAGTGGCAGATTCCCCCAAAAGGGCCATCTGAGCTGTGGCTGCTTCACTTTGTTCAACGGCCCGGGTGGTGATCTCACAGGTTTTCTCTGTGCTTTGGGCAATCTCGGTAATAGTAGCGGTCATCTGCTCGGTAGCCGAGGCAATATTGGAAAAATTATTAGTGGCCTGGGCCATAAGGGAAACCATGGAAGTAGAATTGGTATTCACCTTTTCTGCAATCCCTGCCACACCGGATAACTTAGCCGTCATCTCTGCCGCATTCCGGGCCATGTC
The DNA here is from genome assembly GCA_022712835.1 of Desulfobacteraceae bacterium. The sequence continues at coordinate 10,516 of JAFLJU010000240.1, read as the reverse complement.
ACCGGAAAATTCAGACAAATTCGTTGAAGTCTGATTCAAGAGGGCTGCATTGTCATGCACCCCTTTAAAAACCCCTTCCATGGTTCCGGTGGTAGACTGAATTTTTTCTGTGTTGGCCATACTTTCCCAATACCAGAGGTAATTATCCTTGGCCATCCGAATGAACATAAACATGGAGAAGGCGCACAGGATACCCAACCCAATCCCCAGGGAAGACCCGTTGAAGAACCCCCAGAAACATAGAGGCACCATCATGGCCAGTGTAAAATTTCTGGACAACCCAAAATGAGGGCCCAAAGAACTGGTTGCACCGGCAGCCAACCCGCAGATCATCACCAAGGAAAAAAACAAAGGCCATTCAAGAGGATAGTAGATGGCCATAACCAGGCCCAATATTCCCCACAGGAGGCCGGACACCAGATTAAGTCCTAGAATGAAGCTCACCCAGGTCTGGGGGGCTCGGTCAAACTCCTTTGGGACTTTTTTGGCCAAACCGATTCGAATGCTGGAAATCACAAATATAAGAAGTCCAAACACCGTAAGAACCATGGGATGATCTGTTTTCATGGGAGTGATCACTGCAAGAAAAATAAACAGCGCAAAATGGGCCACCACTGAAGTTAGAGACCGGCTGGCCAGTGCCAACACCTGTTCTTTTTTGTACCTTACAACCAATGCCGGATCGACTGTTTTTCCCATAAAAGACTCCCCTTCGTTATTGAAAACGTAAAATCCTTCTAATAAACAATGTTTACATCGTTTCCCATAAAAGGATCTCTAAAGTCAAGAAAAAATCAGGATAACCGTCTTCCGGCTGCCAAAGCTCCGGATCACCGGTGTGGCTGTTCAAAAGATAGGAATCTTCAGCTCACCGGGGCACCCGGAGATCTGGTTCCAGCCCCCCCCTATCCCATAAGGACGGTCAGAATTGAGGCGCTTCGACCGGCAGATTCTCGGAATCTATTCCTTCGCACAGCACATTGTCAACCGCAAGAAGTCGTATCTTGTCACACCACTGGAAACAGCATCTGCATGTGGGCCTTCATGGCCGGACTCAACTGCTTGAACAGCCGGGCATTGTAAGATGCATTGTACGGAATCCCCTGGGAGGTCAGATCTATATATTGGATGGACGGATCGGTAACCCCATCAATCCCAGCGACTTGTTCCCCAATTTGGAGCCGTGTCGGGTCCGTGGGCGGTATGGGCTTGCCACCAAATGTCTGATAGTTGGCAGAACTCAAGGTAGAATCGGTATGGACTATCTGTTGGGTGGCAATCGCATTTTCTCTGGATTTGGCTGCAGGCGTCTCCTCTGCAATAGCCGGATCAACGTTCACCGCTTCAATTGAGACCGTGTAATCGCTGTTGAGGGAGATCTCGAAGGTACGGAACTGCTGTGGAAAATCACGCAAAGATGAGGTTTCAACCTGCCAGAAACCTTTTTCAGGTTCATTGACCGGATCGGGTGATATAAAAGCCTTGACGTGATTGACATGACGATGCCCGGCGATCCACATTAACAGGTTGGGGGTACTCTGAAGTTTATTGACAAGTTCTGTCAGATCTACGGCGTTGGTCATTGTGGCCGTTGAATCGCCATCGGAACCCATCCACCACTCCAGTTCAGAGCCTATATTGGCAACCGCAATGGGAATATGGGCGGCGATGATCATCAGCTGATTGGCTGCCTGACCATCATCAAGTTCGGCTTGCAGCCAGGCCCAGCGAGTATCATCAAGAAATCCGTGGCCGTGGATATCGACAGAACCGTCGTCTTCCCGCTGGGTATCATCCAGCACGATCACCTTGAGCGGCACAGCGGACTTGGGCTCAAAGCTGTAACAGGCAAAACCGTATTTATCCTCATCCGGCACCAAATGAAAATTAGGATTGGATGAAACCAGGTTAAACCCATGACCCACCGGGCTGGTCGTTGTATTGAAGAATTCCTGGATAAATTCTGCTCTGGGCAGTGATCGGCGGTCGAGATCAGCGGCAACTTTTGGCGGGGTATAGTAGCCCCCTGTTGATCCTGATTTAATAACGGTGCCGTCAGAGCTTGAACCATCGATGACGCCTTGATAAAAGTGAGGTAAATTTAAATTTGTCAAATTCTCTTTATCGAACAGGGCCGGAAAATTTGCTACATTCGGAGTGAGCAATTCGTTGGGCACCGACCAGACCGTATCGCTGATATACGTATCCTCAAGGCCGGATTCATAGACAGGAAAGGAACCGATCATGAAATGGTCATGATTACCCAGGGCCTGATAGAATGGGATCGATTTGTCCAGCCCCGCTGCCTTGAACGGCTTCTGATAGTCAACGGTGTCTGCACCGATGTGAGCACCGGAGCTGGGGGTAATGACCTCTCCGTCAATAATGTCAAGGTACCACCTCAGTTCGTTATAACTGCTCGTATTGCACACATCCCCCAGAGAGATGAAAAAATCAAAAGGATTTTCTTTATGAAGGGCGTTGGCCGTCTGAATGGCCGCATCAAAAACATGAGGGGTATAGGGCATGACCCCCGAATAGATGGATGTGTTTTGTCCGGAGAAACCCGGATTCGATTGCTGAAGAAAAATAAGTTGGTTGGGCGCTTCCTTGTCGGTGAGATGGACATCGGTCATGGCACAAAAATTCACCAGCTTTGTATTTGTTTCAATGGATGAGGCATCATAATAGGGGGGCATGATATCCATCCGTGGAATAATCGGCAGGGGCTGATCCAGATATTCCCATATCCCATAGCCCAGCTTGTCATATTCTGCAACCTGGTTGAGCTCGGCCCAGGTCAGAGCCGTCCCACCATTAGGGCTTGTCGCCGGGTCAGCCGGGTCAGGCATTTCCCCAGAGGAAGCTGTCAAAGGCTTAATATACGGAAATGAAATCATCCTTTGGGTTGTTTTAACAACCGTGGAATCAATGGGGTATCCTGAGATCTGTGTTATAACGTCGTCACCGTCGTTGCAACCAAACATCAATGGCGTTAAAGAAACACACACGGCTGTTCCGGTGAACACTTTTATGAAATAGCGCCGGGTAACACCATCACTCTTTTCTACATCACTATACGGGTCTGAATTGTCGTTGCGCACCATTCCATCCTTTTGTTTTTGATTCATCGCATTAATTATAAAACCAAAAATAATTGATGAGATTTTGCTTTTTGTCAACCACTTTTTGTGCTCAATCCCCAGATAACACCCATACTAAAATTTTGGATCATTTTCTTTTTTCCCGTCGGTACTTTTAAATTTGCGTCTCGAGTGGTATGAATACCTTTTTTAATAATAAAGTATCCCATCAATAATAATAGCAGTTAGGAGTACAAAAAATGCCCAAGGCCGGTGATTTAAAAAAAGGGAACGTTGTGGAGATTAACAATGAAGCTTACATTGTAAAAAATATCGATGTAAGATCTCCTTCGGCAAGGGGAGCTGTGACCCTATACAGGGTCAGATTCAACAACATTAAAACCAAACAAAAATTTGAAGAAACCTACAAGGGAAATGACATGCTCACTGATGTTGCCCTCATGAAACGGTCGGTTCAATATTTATATCCCGACGGTGCCCTCCACGTGTTCATGGACAACCAGGACTATTCCCAGTACATGATAGAAGGGGATACCATTGAAGACGAACTTCTCTGGATCACAGACGGGATGGAAGGCATTGTGGGTCTTATCATCGATGAGCAGATGGTGGCCATTGAAATACCCATTGCCCTTGTTTTTGAAATATCCCAAACCGCTCCCGGCGTCAAGGGAGCAAGTGCAACGGCAAGAACCAAGCCAGCCCTCCTTTCCAATGGGGTTGAAATTCAGGTCCCGGAATACCTTGAGTCAGGGGAAATGATCAAGGTCAATACCGAAACAAAAAAATTCATATCCAAAGCCTGATTCCGGTATCTGCCAATAGTGCCGGGCAGATCTTTTTTAAAGACCTGCCCGGCTTAATTTCGCCCAGACCTATCCCCTATTGCAAATAATATTTCCCCTCTATTCTGATGGTTCCACACCCACCAAAGAGCATGTGTATTTTTCCGTTTTTCCTGTATTTTTTTAATTTAACAAAATTGGGATTTATTCGATCAGGGCCCTGCTCCACCACAAGATCCCCATCCCATAGATTTTGATCGGTTAAATAATACCCAAAGGCCGCATTTCCTGATCCCGTCGCAGGATCTTCAAGATATCCATATTTTGGCCCAAAAACCCGGGTGCGATACCGGCAATCAGCCGTATATGTTTCTTTTGTTGAAACATGGATGATGTCAATTCCATTGTCCAGGCAGAACAACTTCAGAAGATCTTGATCCGGGGATATCTTCAGGCAGTCGTCCAATGATTTTATGGACACTATCAGGGTTCTTAAACCCCCGTCGATTAGTTTTATTGGCAGAAAATTGTCCAGGGTTGCCGGTGAAACACCCAGGTGTTCAGCTATTTGCCCAAAGGTTAACCTGCATTCCAAAACCTTAGGTTCCGGGGCCATGATATAAACGGCATCATCTTCATCAATATGATTGAACACAGATAACTTACCCGCATTTACATTGATAAAGACTTCTTCTTTGGTAGCCAAATCGGGGTTGTTCGTCAATAAATCATACATGATGGCAATGGTTGCATGACCGCAAAAAACCACTTCACATTCAGATGAATAAAACTTTAGACTAAACTCGTCTCCCATTCGGCGAACATACCCGACTTCGTTTACAAACCCGGTAAGCTCGCCTGCTATTTTCTGCATATCGTCTTTGGTTAAAACTTGATCTTGCCTAAGAAAAATATAGCCTGCCGGATTACCGGGAGAAACCCCTTTTGTAAATGCATCGATTTTTTTAAATTCCAGAACTTTCATGCCTGATGATCTCCTTGCAATCATAGGAAAAATCTATCCTCCCCCAAATGGGAAGGGACTGTTATAAATACTAGTTTCACTCTTCTTGGCACTACGTATAATATATTATATTTTTATCCTGTATGTTGGTTTGTATAATATATTGCAAAAAAGAACAATATATTATATTATTTTTCCAGGAGAACTAAATTATGGAAAAAATAAATGAAAATATTGCAATCAATTTAAAATTGCTCCGGAAAAACAGAAAACTGACCCTGGAAGAGGTGTCAAAAATTTCGGGTGTCAGTAAGAGCATGCTGGGTGAGATAGAAAGAGGCGGTACAAATCCTACGATTCTTGTTTTATGGAAAATAGCCGAAGGGTTGAAAATCCCTTTGACAACATTGATTGAAGAGGAAAAAAGTGAGTATGTACTTGTCAAAAAAGAGGCGAAGAAATTAATCACTGAAGATTCAAAATTCAGTATTTTCAGTGTATATCCCTATGATGAATCACATAAATTTGAAGTGCTGAAAATTGAAATCACCCCTTTTTCTGAATTATCCAACAAAGGTCACCTAAACGGGGTAGATGAATATATATTTGTAACAGAAGGCAAAATAAAATTAATACTGGGAAATTCTGAAATCAAATTACACCAAGGTGATTCAATCCGTTTCAAAGGGGAGATATCACACAAATTCATCAATAATTCGGCCAAAACAGCCTATCTTATGAATCTTTTATTTTATAGATGACTTGCACTTGGGTCCCGGCTGTCAAGAATGACCAAAAAAAACCCGCCCCCCTTCTATCTCAATTCCTTTAACAAGGGATCATCCTTGTGAAAGATATTACAACTCTCGGTTTTACCGTCAAAAACCAGGATTGCATCTCCCGAAGCAAGATTTTGATAAACCTGGCGCACCTTTGTTTCCAAGGACAGGTCAACCGCCCCGTAGTCGGTGCTTTCCCGGGTGATAAATTCCTCTACCACTCCTCGAAGGGCCTCTTTGCTCAATTGATCATGGGGAATAATAAAAGCTTTCATCATCTCTTCTTTTTGCAGTGGAGTCCTGGTATTTTCATCTGTTTTAGATAAAAATACCAGGACCTTTTATTTTATTTGAAACTCCGGTCAAGGTATTGCAATCATAAGAGTTTCATTTTTTGTTGTGGCCAGAGCAAATACCTTACCGGCCATGTCGGTTAATAATTTTTATCGGCATATTCCAGCCAGCCGCCGGTCTGAACAAGGGCCTTATCAAATTCAGATATCTCAAATGGCAGGGTCAGGCCCGTATCCTGGGAAGTCACCTGGATCAAAGCGTTTTCAACATCCACCGAAAGCGATGTGTCCCCGGCCTTGCAGCAGTCAAAAAGCGCATCAATCTCTTCTTTTTTAAGTGAGATCGCCAGCATACCGCAATTAAACATATTCTGCCGGAAAATTCTGGCAAAACTCTGGGCGATCACCACATAAATTCCATTGACCTCAAGCGCCCAGGGGGCATGCTCCCGGGAGGAACCGCACCCGAAATTTTCCCGGGTAACGATGACAGCAACCTCTTCCAGGTCTATTTTTACATCAAACCCCGATAGACTCAAGTCTTCCAGCAAATGGGGCTTCATGGCAATTTTTTCAATCTCCGTCAGGTATCTAGCGGGGATAATTTCATCGGTATTGATATCAGACCGGTCCAGGCACAGGATCTTTCCTTTAAATTCTTTCATTGGGCTCTCCTAGTTGACAAAAAGACTTGAATTTACGATTTTTCCCTGGATGGCCGTGGCAGCAGCAGTGGCCGGACTCATCAAATGAACCATCCCCCCGCGGCCCATGCGGCCATTGAAATTTCTATTGGTGGTTGCAGCCGCCACCTCTCCGTCTGCCAGGACCCCGTTACTCATCCCCAAACAGGCACCGCAGGTGGGATTGGTGACACAAAATCCTGCATCCATAAATATTTTGATCAACCCTTCCTCAAGGGCCATGGAAAATATTTTGGGGGTTGCCGGAGAAACAATTCCCCGGACCGTGTCTTTAATTTTTTTCCCCTTCAGCACTTGAGCGGCCACCCGCAGATCTTCAATGCGCCCATTGGTACAGGACCCGAGATAAACCTGATCCACAGGGGTATCTCCCATCTGGGAAACAGGGCATACATTATCGGGTTTATAACCAAAGGTGGTCAAGGGTTCAAGTTCACTCACATCAATGGTTTTCCTTTTGGCATAAACGGCATCGGGATCAGAAGCAAATTGGGAAAATGATGTAAGCGCTGCCTCCCGACTTTCATATTCGTCTTTGATAAAGGGCCACAGATACTCAACTGTGGTCATATCCGGCAGACAAATCCCGCTGGTGGCACCCGCCTCAACGGCCATGTTGGCGATGGTCATCCGCTGGTCCATGGTCATGGCATCCACCACATTTCCGGCAAATTCAATGACCATGTTGGTGGCACCGTCCACAGAAATCTGACGGATCACCTCCAGGATAATATCCTTGGCATAGACCCCTTGTTTGAGGGCTCCCACAATTTCAATCCGGAAGGTTGCAGGCTTTTTAAAGGTAGCCACTCCTTTTAAAATTCCCACCTCAAGATCAGTGGTGCCAACACCTGCGGCAAATGCGCCAAATGCCCCATGGGTACAGGTATGTGAGTCACCCATAATAATGGTGAATCCGGGACGGACAAACCCTTTTTCAGGAAAAATCGCATGGCAGACCCCATTGTTCCCAATGTCAAAAAAGTCTTTAATGCCATGCCTGTTCGCCCATTGCCGGAAGATTTTGCCCTGCATGGCAGTTTTGGAATCCTTGGCAGGAGTGACATGGTCAATTACCGCCTTGATCTTGTCCGGGTCAAATACCCTATCTTTGCCCCTGGCCACAAGGTCCTGGATAGCAGTGGGGGTTGTAATCTCATGGCAGAACACCCGGTCCAGGTTTAATACACAGACATCCCCAAAGGGTTCATCCACAAGGTGGGTCTCAAAAATTTTTTCTGCAATTGTTTTTCCCATAATTTACTCCACTTTTTTTATTGTTTTCCATCAAAATAGTCTTCACCATCGGCAGGGGTAACCACCCAATAGGCTTGAAAACGTTCATCCGAAACATTCTGGATCACATGGGGGATCTGGGAGAAAAAAGAGATGGAATCACCCGCATGGATATCATAGATTTCTTCCCCGTAAATCAATTGGGCACTGCCTGAAACCACAATCCCCAATTCACGACCCAAATGTCCATTTCCTGTATCCCCCCTCGTCTGCCCCGGAGCCAGCTCCAGGAAAAAAGCACTAAAGGAATGATTTCCCTTTACCTGGCTTTCACCGCAGAGCTTTTCATATTTAAATCCCTTTCGCTGATAGATTCTTCTTTCATCTTTCCTTATGATTTCAACCTTTGAATGGGTTTCATAATCTTTGAAAAATTTAGTGGGGGAAACCCCGTATACTTCCAACAATTGGAGGAGGGTATCCAGTGAAGGAGAAATTCTATTCCGTTCGATCTGGGAGAGCAGGCTGGAACTTACACCCGCTTTGCCGACAACTTCCTTGATGGTCAAATGCTTGGAATTTCTTATCACCCTTAACAGGGCGCCTAATTTTGTTTTCATATTTCCACCGGTTTAAGTATAGTTAATTAATTTTTAATTATACTTAAACCGAGGGCTTGTCAATCTGTTTTTCCCCTTGACCTTTCACCGAACGGATACTAAATAGTTTCTAAGGACTAAATTTTACCATTACGCTTGACAAAAAAACAGGGGCGCCAATGCAAGCTACTGCAATTGAATGTCAAAATGCCCTTGTAACCAAGATTGCCCTCTTCCTGAATTATTTATCCAAAGAAAATTATCAACGACTGGCAAAAGAAATGATGAATGTCCGCATCTCTTCGGAGGGGGAAATTCTTAAACTTATGCTGGCAAAAAAATATGTCAGCAGCAAGGAGGTTGCCGGACTTAAAAAAGCCTGCCTCAGCTTTGCCAGGGCCCAGGAAGACACACGATTCGGCGCCCTGTGCATCCAGTTTGAATTTTTAACCCAAATCAACATGAACCTGGCCCTGGAAGAACAAAAAAGGCTTGCGGCCTTGGGTAACAATATGTTTTTGGGAGACCTGCTGGTGGAGGCCGGAATGCTGTCGGAACGCCAGCGAAAACTAATTCTTCAAAAACAGGAACTGGACAACAATCTTAGAAAAACCAATAACTTTCAGCCGACACTGCCCTCTGCCCTGGAAAACGGTCAGGGCAATATAACCCAAATCCAAGAAACGATGATCACCATACGGGTTAACAATGACGGTCTCAAAGCAACCATGATACTTACAGATCAATTTGACAACGATCTCACCCTTTCAGAGCTGAAGCAGTTGATTGAAAAAAATGGCATCATCTATGGGATTGCCAATGATGATCGTTTAAAAGAGTTTCTGATCGATGATGTCTATCGAAAAAAAGAATTTGATTTGGCAAAGGGGCTTGCCCCGGAAGAGGGAACTGATTCCCGAATCTTTTATATGTTTGAGCGGGAGTATCTGAAAGCCGGTACAATTGAAAGAGATGGCTCCATTGATTTCAAGAAACGAGGAGATCTTCCCTTTGTAGCAGCCAACGACCTGCTTGCAGAAAAAACGCCTAGCAAAATCGGCAAGGATGGGGTCAATATCTTTGGCGATGTGGTGTCCCCCATGCCGCCCATTGATCGGAACCTTAAATGCGGCAAAGGGGTCCGTCTTTCGGAAGACAAATCCCAGGCCAGGGCCCAGGTCAGCGGATACCCAAAGCTGACCCCGGAAGGAGAGCTTGTCGTCAATGATGCCTATCTCCTTGAAGGAGATGTGGATTATACCACCGGCCATCTCAAATTTGATAAAAACATTTATATCACCGGCACCATTAAAGACGGATTCAAGGTTGAAGGGCTGGATGTGGTTGCCAAATCCGTGGACGGCGGAATTATCAAGGCTAGGGGGGATGTTTGCATTGAAAATGGGATTACCGACGCATCCATTTCCATAAGAGGAAATATGTCCGCAGGTTTCATCCACCGGTCCAAAATTGCCTGTATGGGAGACATGGATGTGAGAAAAGAGGTGGTGGAAACCGATATCGTCCTGGAAGGCACATTTGAAATGCTTCGGGGAAAAATGTATGCATCCATTTTATCTGCCAAGGGCGGTGCAAGAATCTGGTATGTCGGGTCGGAAAAATCCCGGGCCTCGGTCATTACCGTGGGAAGATCGTATTATCTTGAACAGGAATTAAAACTGTTGAATCAACGCATCGAAAAGTTCCAGGCCCGCTTTGAGAGCAAAAGATCCGAAAAGAATAAAATCACGGCAGGTTACCAAGCACTTTCTAAAAAGATCGCTCTGCTTGAGCAAGCCCGGCAAAACCTTGGCATTGTCGACCTGTATACCAAAAGGAATCTTCTTGAAAGAAAAACAGACCGACTTGAACAAGAGATCTCCTTTTTTTCGAATGCCGTCAGACAAAAGGTAGCGGAAAAATTTCATTTAAAAAAAAGAAACCGGAAAAATCCCCCAAGGCCCATTCTGGATGTCAGTGGTAAAATCATCGCCGGTACCCACATACGAGGCTGTCATGCAAAAACCATCATCCAAAAGGATATTACCAGGA
>JAFLJU010000251.1 GCA_022712835.1 Desulfobacteraceae bacterium | reverse complement strand
CAATAGTTTTATCATCAGAATTAGTGAGCAATGAGCAATGAGCAATGAGCAATGAGCAATGAGCAATTTGTGACATAGTTATAGATATTTGTCAAGTTTTTTGAAAGAAATAATCATAGCAGTTCAAAAAAAGTAAAAAGTAAAAAGTAAAACATAAAACATAAAATATTTTAGCCAATAGAACTGTGTCAGGGTCATTGGTTGAATTTCTGAAAGAAATTAAAGCTGTGACCTTGCATCTTGGCTGTTGAAACAAAGGGAGTTTATCAGCAAAGAAATACAAAGTAAAAAAGACAGAACAATAGTAATGAGATTAAAAAGTAAATAAATCGATAAGATAAATTATTAAGAGTAAAAGTTGATTAATTAATTGAGATTGAAGATGTTGTAAAACTCAAAGTGGCAGCGACCTACATTTCCACAGACGTAGCCTGCAGTATTATCGGCGATGGGAGGCTTGACTTCCAGGTTCGGAATGGAGCTGGGTATGACCCTCCCTCTAGCCCCACCACTAAGAGAACTAAAAGCATCGTAATGCGCTTAGTTCTCTTTGCTTTGGAAAGCTTGAGAAACTTAGTATTGTTAAGAGTCTAACGATCAATGTTTAATTGATTCATGTTGTTTTGTAAATTACAACTTTAAGAAGTTCTAATCTTATTATGTGTTTTAATGCACTTAACAAGGTAGTACCTATTGAAGAATAAAGTAAATACAGACGATCTATTAGTACTGGTCAGCTAAATGTCTTTCAACACTTACACACCCAGCCTATCAACGCAGTAGTCTTCTGCGGATCTTCAGGGATGATTCATCTTGGAGTTGGCTTCCCGCTTAGATGCTTTCAGCGGTTATCTCATCCGAACATAGCTACCCAGCGATGCCCTTGGCAGGACAACTGGTACACCAGTGGTTCGTTCACCCCGGTCCTCTCGTACTAGGGGCAACTCTCCTCAATCATCCAACGCCCACGGCAGATAGGGACCGAACTGTCTCACGACGTTCTGAACCCAGCTCGCGTACCGCTTTAAATGGCGAACAGCCATACCCTTGGGACCTGCTCCAGCCCCAGGATGCGATGAGCCGACATCGAGGTGCCAAACCTCCCCGTCGATGTGAGCTCTTGGGGGAGATCAGCCTGTTATCCCCGGCGTACCTTTTATCCTTTGAGCGATGGCCCTTCCACACAGAACCACCGGATCACTATGACCGTCTTTCGACTCTGCTCGACTTGTATGTCTTACAGTCAGGCTAGCTTATGCCATTATACTCTACGAGGGATTTCCAACCCCTCTGAGCTAACCTTTGTAAGCCTCCGTTACTTTTTAGGAGGCGACCGCCCCAGTCAAACTACCCACCAGACATTGTCCTCGCACAAGATAATTGTACCGAGTTAGCTATCAGAATATTCAGGGGTGGTATCTCAAGGATGCCTCATCATAATCTGGCGACTATGAATCAAAGGCTCCCACCTATCCTGCACATGAATATCCCAATAGCAGTGTCAAGCTATAGTAAAGGTGCACGGGGTCTTTCCGTCTTTCCGCGGGTAGGAGGAATTTTCACCTCCACTACAATTTCACTGGATCCATTGTTGAGACAGCTCCCATCTCGTTACGCCATTCATGCAGGTCGGTATTTAACCGACAAGGAATTTCGCTACCTTAGGACCGTTATAGTTACGGCCGCCGTTTACTTGTGCTTCAATTCAAGCCTTCGCCGAAGCTAAGCAATCCTTTTAACATTCAAGCACCGGGCAGGCGTCACACCCTATACATCCTCTTACGAGTTAGCAGAGTGCTGTGTTTTTGGTAAACAGTCGGGAGGGACACTTTGCTGCGACCACGAAAGGCTTAGGGAAGTAAATTCCTTAACCTATGTGGCACACCTTATACCGAAGATACGGTGCTAGTTTGCAGAGTTCCTTAACCAGGGTTCATCCACGCGCCTTAGAATACTCATCTCACCCACCTGTGTCGGTTTGCGGTACGGGCAACGGTTGTTCTCGTTTAGAGGCTTTTCTCGGCACGACAGTATCATCGATTCTCCGCTCTGGCCGAAGCCATTACAGCGCCTGTAAGATCTCGGTCTCATGACAAACGGATTTTCCTATTTGTCGACCTACTTCCTTCGACCCGCTATTCCATCAGCGAGCTCGATTAACTCTATGCGTCCCCCCATCACTCAAACAAACAACCGTCGGTATAGGAATATTAACCTATTTGCCATCGTCTACCCCTTTCGGACTCGACTTAGGTCCCGACTAACCCTACGATGACGAGCATCGCGTAGGAAACCTTGGGTTTACGGCGAAGGAAATTCTCATTCCTTTTCTCGCTACTCATGCCTGCATGCTCACTTCCATCCGCTCCAGCACTCCTTACCGGTGTACCTTCGACGCTGAATGGAACGCTCTCCTACCACTCATGATAAATCATGAATCTAGAGCTTCGGTGCTTGTCTTAGCCCCGTTATATTTTCGGCGCAAAATCGCTAGACCAGTGAGCTGTTACGCTTTCTTTAAAGGGTGGCTGCTTCTAAGCCAACCTCCTGGTTGTCACAGCAACTTCACATCCTTTTCCACTTAGACAAGACTTTGGGACCTTAGCTGCTAGTCTGGGTTGTTCCCCTCTCGACATAGGATTTTATCACCCTACGCCTGACTCCCGAGGTTACACATGAAGTATTCGGAGTTTGATAGGGTTTGGTACCGCGGTAAGCAGCCCTAGCCCTGTCAGTGCTCTACCCCTTCATGCTAATGCTCGAGGCTATACCTAAATATATTTCGGAGAGAACCAGCTATCACTGAGTTTGATTGGCCTTTCACCCCTATCCACATGTCATCCCAACAGTTTTCAACCTATACGGGTTCGGTCCTCCACTGGCTCTTACACCAGTTTCAACCTGCACATGGATAGATCACTCAGTTTCGGGTCTGCAGCATCTGACTAATTCGCCCTATTAAGACTCGCTTTCGCTACGGCTTCTCGTTCGATTAACCTTGCCAGATACCACAACTCGCAGGCTCATTATGCAAAAGGCAGTCTGTCACACTTGCTTACCGAAGTAATGCAATAGTGCTCCAAATGATTGTAAGCCATAGGTTTCAGGTTCTATTTCACTCCGCTCACCGCGGTCCTTTTCACCTTTCCCTCACGGTACTTGTTCGCTATCGGTTATGCACGAGTACTTAGGCTTGGAGGGTGGTCCCCCCATGTTCAGACAGAATTTCACGTGTTCCGCCTTACTCGAGGACCTAAATCAAACTTACCAATACGGGGCTATCACCCACTAAGGCTGCTCTTTCCATAGCATTCTTGTTTTTTGACTTAGGCCACTGGCCTGGTCCGCGTTCGCTCGCCACTACTAACGGAGTCTCGGTTGATGTCCTTTCCTTCAGGTACTTAGATGTTTCAGTTCCCTGAGTTTGCTTCCTTAACCTATGTATTCAGTTAAGGATGACCCTTGCGGGCCGGGTTTCCCCATTCG
>JAFLJU010000281.1 GCA_022712835.1 Desulfobacteraceae bacterium | reverse complement strand
TCAAATCCATCTGACTGGGTGGAGATGAACCCGTTGCCCTGTTTTTGGATAATCAGGCATTCGGTGTTGGCAAGACCATTGACAAGATCAATACCTTTTTGCACATCCATGACCATCAATGCCGTGGCCAGACCGTCGGCAATGGTACAGTTTTTTGCAATCACCGAGGTACTGACCACCTGGTTTCCAACAGGAAATCCGGTTTTGGGATTAATGATGTGGGAGAAGAGCTGACCGTCTTGTTCAAAATAGTTTCGATAATTGCCGCTGGTGGCAATGGCCATGTTTTTCAAAGAAATCGTTTTATATAATGCCAGGCTCAGCCCTTTTTTCTCAGGCCTGCTGATGCCTACCACCCAGGGGTGTCCTTTCTTGTTTTTTCCAGATCCCATAAGTTCTCCACCGATCTCCACCAAAAAATTATGGACCCCATTGGTGGAAAAAAGCCGGGCAATGGCATCCACTCCATATCCCTTGGCGATGGAGCCCAGATCCAGGGTAACCTGGTCCTGGGTTTTTGTCAGCAGATGATCCCCCAAAACCAATTTGTGAAATCCTGTCCTGGCAAGGGCCTCTCGAATCTGGGTCGGTCCTGGCAGGGCGGTGGGTCTGTCCTTTGTGCCAAACCCCCAGAGATCCACCAGGGGTTTTACCGTCCCGTCCCAGGCACCTTGTGTGATTTTGTACAGGTGTCTCGATTCCAATAGCACCCGGTAAAAATCAGTGGTGAGCTTAAAGGGGGTGTTTGCAGGAGTTTGGTTAAATCGGGAAATCTCACTTTTCGGATTGTACATGGACAGTCTTGCATTGACCTCTTTGAGCCGGACATCCACCCGCTGCTGCCAAGTGGCAAAAGATTGTTCCGTAAGGGAGATAAATTTAATACTGTAAAATGTGCCCATGGTCTTGCCGGTGAGGGTGTATTGTTTGGCAAAGGTATTGGGGGGGGACAGGGTCAGCAGAAATAAAACAATAATTGAAAACACAGGCAGGAGATGGGATCTATAGATCATTTTCATCATGGGTTCCTTGGAAAAATATTTTTTTTAGTCAGTTTTATGACATTTTACCTGGTATTTTAAAATGGTCAACTTAAAGTTATCCATACCTATATCCATATCTATTGGAAAACAATGGAGGACCACAGGGGGATGGTATATGGATTTTGGTTTTTACTCTCTATTTTTCCGGGTCTTTCCAGGGCTTTTTCTTGAATTTAATTGGAAATCTCACTATAAAGGAATTATTTCCTTTTCGAGCTACTTTTTTTTAAATTCTCAGCATAGCAAGGAGAATTATGCCAGCATCAGACACTCTCAAGCATTGCAAATCGCTTCATTACGGCTGGATTATCGTTTTTACCGGTGTGGCCATTCTTTTTGCCTGTCTTGGCCTGGGGCGGTTTGCCATTGGCATGCTGTTGCCCTCCATGGGGCAGTCTTTGAATTTAACCTATTCCCAGATGGGGTTTATCGGGACGGGTAATTTCATCGGGTATATGGTAGCGGTACTCTTCTCCGGTATGGTGGCCACTCGCATGGGGGCGAGAAATACCATCTTTATGGGGTTGTTGCTGGTGGGAACTACCATGGGACTGATCAGCCAAACCATGACATTTTCCCAGGTGCTGGTTCTCTATACCCTCACCGGGATCGGCACGGGTCTTGCCAATATGCCCCTCATGGGATTGATTTCCCATTGGTTTTTAAAGAGTACCCGGGGCAGGGCCGCTGGCACCATGCTCTCGGGCAATGGACTGGCCATTGTCTTTTCAGGGGTTTTTGTCCCCTGGATCAACGGGGCTGCCGGAGCTTCCGGATGGCGAATTGCCTGGATTGTTATGGGGGTGATCAGCCTTGTTATTGCTGGGGTGGCCCTGGTGCTTTTGCGCAATGATCCGGCCCAGAAAGGTCTGGCACCGGTTGGAGCAACCATAAAGGAAGAGAACATAAAGGAAGAGAATATAGAGAAAAAAAATTCAGGAAGCCAGGTTGCCACCCCTGCCCCCGGGAAAAATTTTGGAGCCCCCCGAAAAACACTGGTCTACCTGGGGTGTATTTATCTGTGTTTTGGGGCCACCTATTCTGTCTATGTTACCTTCATTGTGACCGCCCTGGTCAATGACCACGGATTTGGTGAAGGGGCTGCAGGATCCTTTTGGGCGGTGGTCGGTGGGTTGAGTATGATTTCAGGCCCCATGTTCGGCGGTCTGTCCGACAGAATCGGGCGACGGCTGGGCATGATGATGGCCTATGGGCTGTTCACCCTTGCTTACACCCTGGCGGCGGCCCCCCTGCTAAAATTGTTTTTGTATGCTTCCATTGTCCTTTTTGGACTCATCGTATGGAGTATTCCCACCATCATGTCGGCTGCAGTGGGGGATTATATGGGGCCGCTCCAGGCCGTCAAAGCGCTTGGGTTTATTACCCTGTTTTTTGGTGCCGGACAGATAGCCGGGCCAGCGATGGCAGGATTTCTGGCGGATGTGACCGGCAGTTTTAGTGCCGGGTTTTGGCTTTGCGCCTGTCTGACAGCTCTTGCTGTGGGATTGAGCTTCTTTTTGAAACCGCCTGCCGCCGATGGGTCTTGAACGCTGATTTCATATGGGTTTTTATTACAATTGAATTTCCATTCCCTCCCGGGCAAAAAATATCTCCATTCCATGGGAAGAATCTTTTTGGAAAAGTGTTTCGGCAAGTTTATCCAACCGATCATCATCGCTTAAGGGATCATGGTGAAACAGGGCAAGTCTTTTAACCCCCGCTTTTTTCGATGCTTCAATGGCAAATTCCATGGAGGAATGCCCCCAGCCTTTTTTGGATGTGTGGAACTCTTCTTGTGTGTATTGGGCATCATGGATGACAAGATCCGCATTTTTTACAAACTGGTACAAACGATCATTTTCCCGATCGCTAGCCTTTTGGCCTTCCAGGGCCATGGTTTCATCATAGGAAGGGTCTGCAGGATCCGTACTAAAAATATTTTGAAAGGGTTCTGAGTCATAGAGGGTGCATATTACTTTGCCCTGGTGTTCAAACCGGTACCCCAGGCAGAGAACAGGGTGATTTAAGTATTTTGTGGTGATGTGAATATCATCCTCCCGATGAACCGGACCTTCCTTTAACTCAACATACTCAATGTGGGAAGCCAGTTCTCCTTGCCGTATGGGAAAGTAGCGATAGGTCATTTGCCCACCGACAATATCCTGGAGTGTGTCCTTTTCAAAACTGACCGGGCCGTGGACTTTTATATTGGTTTCTTTCAAATAAATCGGAGTGAAAAAGGGGAATCCCATGATATGATCCCAATGGGTGTGGGTTAAAAAAATTTGTGTATGGATGGGGCCTTTGGGAAGATCATGGCTCATCATAAAATTGCCAAGCTCCCTGATACCGGAACCGGCATCAATGATAACTTGCCTTTCGGGATTTTCAAAACGCAATTCAATGCAGGCGGTGTTTCCTCCATATTTGGCGGTGTTAAATCCCGGGCAGGGGATTGAGCCTCTGACGCCCCAAAATTTTAATTTCATGGTTTATCCTTTTTGCGCAATTTGCATAAAGACCTTTGCATTTTCAATCTCCTGGAGAATATGCTCTTCAAGGCTCAATAAAGTTGGCCAGGTTAAATTTAGCTTTTCAAGTGCATTTATGACGATGGGATTATCCGGCATTGCATCATGGGTCTGTTTGTCGAGTACCCTATTCCCAAATATATCTGCCAAAGCGATACTGAAAACGATTTGTTGGGAATCTTCAGTCGCTTCCTTAGGATGGTGGTGAAAGCAGATCGATTGATGAATGGCGCCTTGAAGTTCCCATTTTTCGGCGATTAATTTTCCGGTTTCTTCATGGGTGATGTCAAAGATTGCTTTTTCCACAACGATTAACGGAGTTTTCTTTTGATCTGCAAAAGCGGTAATCTTTTTGTATTCATTTGAAAAGCAGTGGATCAGAGGAAGTTTGCCCAAATCATGCAAAAGTCCGGCAACAAAATACTCTTCACATTCGGATTTCGGGACACCTATTTCCAGGGCGATGGCTTTTGCCGTAACCCCCGTGCAGATGCAATGGGTCCAGAATTTATCCATATCATCATTTTTATTGGCGGTTTTATTCCCCGCAGCCCCAAGAACTGCCGTGCTGAGTGCAAGATTTCTTATGGTATTCAATCCCAACATGATAATGGCCTGGGTTAGGGAGGTTACTTGATCCCGAACTGAATAATAGGCGGAGTTGATCAGTTTTAATACATTCCCCGTGAGTACGGGATCAAAGGAAACAACCTTGTTTAGATCATTGGCAGAGGTGGCCGGGCTGTTGCAGACCGATAACACCTTGGTAACCGTGGTGGAAAGGCTGGGCATATTTACCAGGTAGGCTTGAATAATTTTCAAATGTTCTTGTCTTTTGGTGTGTGATATCCCCATCAACTCCCTGCTCTATAGAATAAATGATAAGTTTTAAATACCATAACTATTTATGGGACAGGCGACAATAAGAAATCTTAAAAAATTGTAAAAAAACAGCTTTCACCTCAATTTTTGTTATGATAGGTTTCACGCTTAATATAAAGTCAAGGATGGCGATTGAATATGAACTGGGAAAAAGACATTCACACCCTCTGGTCTGGTATACATAATAGAATTATGCCAAAGAACCTTCAAAAAAGTGACAGTCTGCTTTACTGGCGAACCCAAATTCTTTCCATCATGCTGCTGGCCGGTGTTATCATGGGGATCTTTGTGTTGATCCCGGTGGCCTTTTTGGCCATTGAAGAACATCTCTGGATGTTGTTGGCTTCTGATACGCTGTTCCTGGCGCTTGCATTGTTTTTTTTGTTTTCTCCCCATCTCGGTTTTTTCCTCCGTGCTATGGCATCTTTGTCAATAATTTACGGAGTCGGATTGTTGGTTATTTTTAATGTTGGTGTTACCCTTGGCGGGCCGGCCTGGCTCTTTTGCTTTGCCGTTCTTGCCGGAGTATTGCTCGGTTTCCGGGCGGCTGTGATCGCTGTGTTGATCAATACGATTACCTTTGTCTTAATTGGCTTTTTCTTGACCCAAAATTCCTGGGGCATCTCTTATCCCCCGTTTTATTCCAACAAATTAATGGTTGTGGCAATTGTTAATTATCTGTTTCTTAATGCCCTTGCTGCCATTTCCGTATCTGTTTTGGTCAAAGGTCTGACCCGATCCCATGAAAAAGAAACGCAATTGACAAACATCCTGAGGAAAAAACAGCTGATGTTGGAATCGCAAATCCTTGTGGGGGAACAATCAAAAATGGCCCTGAAGGAAAGCGAGGAAAAATACCGAACGATTCTGGCAAGCATAGAAGACGGATATTTTGAAGTGGATCTTCATGGGGATCTGATATTTTTCAACACCTCCCTGTGTCGGATACTGGGTTACACCCGGGATGAACTGACCGGGATGAACCATATCAACTTTATGGACAAGGTAAATGCCGAAAAAATTTATAAGGTTTTTCATGGGGTTTACCAGACCGGGGTTCCCACCCGGGCCATTGACTGGCAATTGATTCGGAAAGACGGCTCCCAATGTTTCGTTGAAATTGTGGTTTCCCTGATTCAGGATGCTGACAAAAAAGGGGTTGGGTTCCGAGGGATTGCAAGGGATGTCTCCCATCGAAAAAGTTTGGAACAAAAGCTTCGCCAAGCCTATAAAATGGAATCCATAGGTGTCCTTGCCGGGGGGGTCGCCCATGATTTTAACAATGTTTTGTCCATTATTGTCGGTAATGCAGAGATAGCCTTTGACCAGATACCAAAAGCAAACCCTGCCCGTGTAAATCTTGAGACGATAAAATTTGCAAGTATGCGGGCGGCTGATGTTGTCAAACAATTGCTGAACTTCAGCCGGGAAACCGAACAAATACTCAAACCCCTGGATCTTGCTTGTCTTGTCCGGGAAGAATTGAAATTTTTACGGTCAACTCTGCCAGCTTTCATCGAAATCCGTGAAACCCTGCCCGATATTTGCGTCCCGATTCTTGGGGATCCGGTCCAGATAAATCAGCTTTTGATAAATATCTGCACAAATGCGGCCCAGGCAATGGAAAAACAGGGCGGTGTTTTGGGGATTTCTATCACTGTCTTTGTCCTGGAGGCCGAAAATGTCTTAGCCCATCCTGACCTTGAACGCGGAAAATATGCCAGGCTGACCATCCGTGACACGGGGCCTGGCATTGTCCCTGAAAATCTGGACAAAATATTTGATCCCTATTTTACCACCAAGGATGTGGGCAAGGGCTCTGGTATGGGGCTTGCCGTTGTTCATGGAATAGTAAAAAATCATTTTGGTACAATTGGGGTCGAAAGTGTCCCTGGAAAGTTCACACAGTTCCAGATTCTGTTTCCCCTCACCCATGAGATTCCGGAAAGTACGACCCATGATACAACATCATCCCCGATCCCTGCCCGGGGCAGTGAAAGCATTCTTCTTGTGGATGATGATGCCATTGTGATCAGGACCACACAAAGTGTTTTAAATTACCTTGGATACCGGGTTGAAACCCGGAGTGACCCTAGGGAGGCACTGGCCTTGTTTGCCGAAAGGCCCATGGATTTTGATCTGGTCATAACCGATATGGCCATGCCCCGGATGACCGGGGCTGGTCTGGCCGGCGAGATAATGTCTATCCGCC
Source organism: Desulfobacteraceae bacterium (assembly GCA_022712835.1). The sequence continues at coordinate 447 of JAFLJU010000281.1, read as the reverse complement.
CTGGTATCCCTGTGATCATTTGCACCGGTCACAGCGATCTCATTGATGAAGAAACGGCAAAGAATCTGGGGATTTCATCCTTTCTCATGAAGCCGGTCACCTTGGTAAAAATGGCGAAGACCATACGCGAGGTTCTGGATCAGACATAACACAGGGCCCTATTGCTATTCTATCCACTTCCTGCCTGCAATCATATAGACAAAAACAGATCCCAGGATCAGGTATCCAAACATTTCGACATTCTTTGTTTTGAAGATAAACGAAAGAGTAACGATAATGGATGAACAGATCATAAAAAATACGGGTTTGGGGATATGCTTGAGGATGACCCGTCCAAAATGGGCAAAACGGATGTGGGTCACCATCAGAGTGATCGAGAGACTTGTTAGTCCCCACAATATGGGCGGTGTAGCAATCAGAGATGCCCCCAGAACGATCAAGGCGCCT
>JAFLJU010000219.1 GCA_022712835.1 Desulfobacteraceae bacterium | reverse complement strand
GGGTAAAAGTATCCAAATAGGTGCACTTGGTAACTACAAGTTTAAACGGGGATACTATGCTTATGTCGGTAGCGCATTTGGCCCTGGTGGTTTAAAAAGCAGAGTAAAACATCATATTGAATTTAAAAAGAGATATCACTGGCACATTGATTATCTAAATCCAGTTATTAAAGAAGTGTGGGTGTCTGACCATGGGGCAAGATTTGAACATGATTGGGCAACGGCACTTGGAGAAACTGCATCAAATAAAATCCTTGGCTTTGGTTGTTCAGATTGCTCATGTGAATCTCATTTGTTGTACTTTAAATCCATGGCAATCTTAAAAAAATCTCAGAAATATCTGTGTAAGAGTAGTCATCTCAGAATTGCCGAATCCCAATTTTTATCCGATTTGAAATTTGATTCAATATCACTCCCCAGAACATTCAAGCTGACCATTCCAAACCCCTAAAATGAAAAAGTCAGCACTCAACAATAATTATCCGTGTATGGAGTATCCCGAAGCCAGAATAATCCATGATACCAAAAATATACTTGATCAAAATTGTGTTGAAAAATCCTGTTAACAGATGCAAGAAACTATAACTTTTCAGTTCGACATAAAATGGATATCACACACAGTGTCAGCTTACCCGACCAGCACGTGCCGTTCTTGAGGCATACACCCTACATATTTTGAACAATCAAACACCAGCGTTTATGGCCCCCCCACAGGCAGGGTTAGTACAGGGACCTGCCCTGGCCGGCTGTCTGATATGGCAAGGTGGTAGAACTCAGACAGAACCAGGAATGTTGATTTGGATGCCATATCGGTTTCATCAATATAAAACCAGAAATCCCTGTATTTGACGGCAAGGCTTGCCATGGGGCGTTCCCGGGATGAATGTATACTAAAAAAGTTCTTTAGATCATTGATCCCACCAGGTAAAGGCCATTCCCGGCTTGCGATTTTGCTTTCCACATGAGATTCAGGGGGGTGGACTGCCTGGGACAAATAAACAATGGCCCCCAGAATGGAGCGAGTTCGAATCACAATGGACCGGTAGTCAATCTCCCTGCGGTAGAGGCCGGCCCCTGTCCTGATATCATAGGGAGGCTGTGAATCCCCTGCCAGTCTGAGGGCCTTTCTAACTTGGCTTGTCTCCTCCTTGTCATGGCGTATCCACATGACAGGTTGGGGTATGGTCCGTGTCAGACGAACCCGATCCAGGTCGGGCACGTTTTGGAACCGATATCCTGAATTTGCCGCATTGACAATGTCACTGCCGGTGATTCGACCGGCATCAACAGGATCAGACAGGTATTCCAGGCGCTCCATAAACCCCACCAGCAGATCCCCGTTTTTCTGCAGATCCAATAGAGAACGGGCCAGCGTGTTAAATTCCACGACGGAGAATCCCGGTTCATTGACGATCCCATTTATTTCAGACCCAAGAAGGGTCAGCAAATGATTAATGGGCCAGTCTGAGGCCGCCAAATAGGCAAAAGTATCAATATCCACCGGTTTTGTCAGCCGCTGGGCAAACTCCCTGCCCCGCTGAGGAGTGAAGGTAAATGTGGGCCGGTCTGAAAAGGTCAGATCCGGAATCACCAGGTTGGTTGCAGCCCCACGGTCCGTACCGAACCTGCCACCCAAAGAGACGCTGACAGATGTCTGGGCAGAGATTGAGTTCATGGCCAAAAATTCAATGGTATCCAGATACCGTAATCGGACAATATTCAGCAGCAGTTCTTCATCCGATGCTGCTTTGACACTGATATTATATTCCAAATGCCCTTGGCGAAGCATTTTAGGCCCCACAGAACATCCGGCCAGTAACAAAACAAGGCCAATACATGCAAATATCACTGAAATCTGAGGATTACACGTTACAGTACTCTGCCATTCAAAACACCAGATTTGTAGACACTATACTTGTTTTTTTTATCGAAAAATTATTTCCAAAAATACACCTTGCCTATCATTTGCCTATATATCACCCACTTTTTGTAATGTTATTGTAAAAGTTGCTCCATTACCAACCTTACTTTCAATATCAATGGTTCCATTCAAACTTTTAACTATTTTTGTAAGCCCGGAAACGCCAAATCCATTTCCGGTTTTCCCCTTGGTACTCAAAACCATCCCCTTCCTAATACCTTCAAGGACATCCTCTTTAATGCCTAAACCATTATCAACAACAGATACTCGAATTGTTTTTTTAATATCTTCAATCTTTATAGTAATCTTGGGTTCAGATGTGTCATGTCTCTTAAGGGCGTCCATGGCATTAACAATTAGATTTACAAACACCCTTACGAGCTGACCATTTCCCATTACCATCAACTGATTGTCTCTCTCACACTCAATTTCCCATAAAATACCATCCTGAATCATATTATATGAAACAAGGTTAATGGCCTGATCAATAATTTTGATTATATTGATCGGTTCTAATTCTTCATTTTTTCTATTTATGGAAAGTAGTGATTCCAAAAATCCAGAGCATTGAATAGAGTTGGAATGGACTTCGGAAATATCGAATAAAAGTTCCTTTACCCAATCCTCAGAATCATCCAATTTTTCTTTTAATATTGGAATTATCATCGATTCGAGTGACATAGACATTGCAGAAGTAAATTTTTTAGTGTCATGAACGACATTAGCAACAAGAGTCCCTGTCTCAAACAATGTTGACATGTCATTAATGGTGTTCTGGAGCTGGTTAACATACAGAGCAATTGTTTGCCTGTTGTGTTTGATTTCCAGATGAGTTTTGACCCTTGAACGCAATTCTTCAAGATGAAACGGTTTTGTAAGATAATCCACACCACCACACTTGAATGCTTCAACTTTTTCAGCGGTATCAGAAAGCCCGCTTATAAAGATAATAGGGATATCTTTTAATTTAGGCTTTGACTTAATACGGAGGCACACTTCATACCCATTCATTGTAGGCATATTAATATCGAGCAATATCAGATCCGGCGGGCTATTTTCACAAGCCCTTAATGCCATGTCGCCTGACAAATAAGATTGCACCTTGTATTCTGCAGCAATCAACATTTTCTCTAACATTTTTAAATTTGAAGCATCATCATCTACAATAAAGATATTGCTCCCAGTTGTTATATTATCGGCTTTCTTCATATCAGGCTCCCAATTGTTATATTATCGGCTTTCTTCATATCAGGCTCCCAATTTGGCGAAAAGGATACAAAAGAAAATCATGGCATAAAATGCCAGATAATTTATTAAATATTTTGATAGATATCATAAAAAAACAATACTATGCAAAAAATATCTAATTGAAATACTATGCGAGTTTAGATGGTATCCATAATGAAAAGCAATATTGAAAAGGGGGCTATAACTTTTTGATAACCCAATATAATTTCGTCTTTTAAAAATTAGAAAGCTTTTAAAATGTTAAAATCGGGAGTCAACAATAATTATCCTAATGGTAACTACCAGGAGACGTTCAAAATATCAATGATACCATTTCTAATCTTGATTTTGTTTTGTGATATCAGACAAACCGAAAAGGAAGGTTTTAAAAGACGAGATTATGGTATAATCCACCCTTTTCAGATTTTAATAAATCCTGTGGACTTTCCATATAATTGCCCCCTTTCTCTAAATTTTTCAGGTCACAACATATGGTTACCAAGAGCTTAAATTATGCTGGTATGAGAATCAAGATAATGTCCTTACCCTGTCTAAAATTGCAACAGGAAAGATTATTTCTTATCTGTATCCCTTTTTTTTCATGGAATCTGTCGCTTTTTTTTAGCCACCAAATTTTACATAATGAATAAACCGCCCATAAAAGGAGACCGCCCATGACCCAGAAACCCCATTCCTATTCCACGACC
>JAFLJU010000265.1 GCA_022712835.1 Desulfobacteraceae bacterium | reverse complement strand
CCCCAGAAACTGACATACAGGGAACTTGCCTTTCACAGTGACATGGCCGCAGCCGCCCTCGGGGATGCGGGATGTAAAAAAGGGATGTATATTCCCCTATTGCTTTCCAGGGGAATGGACTGCGTGATCTGGGCATTGGGGATTATTAAAACAGGGGCTGCTGTGGTGCCTCTGGCAGAAGACACCCCCCAACCCAGAATAGACTATATTATTGGGGATATAAAGGCATCAATCATTGTTGCCCATCCTGGGCTGGCCCAAAAATGTATCGGCCAAAACTGCTTTATAGTGGAACCGGATGCCTGGGAGGAGACCCCCGTTGACGAGGGGTTGGTATGCCTTGATAAAGAGGCTCTAAATGATAGAGAGGCTCTAAATGATCCAGACCCTTCCCCCATGATGGTCTATTATACCTCGGGGACCACAGGCCAGCCCAAAGGGGTGGTGATCTCACATGAAAATGTTTTAAGCTTTGCCCTCCGGCACAATCGCTTTAATAATATCAGCCAGGGCACCCGTGTTTGTGCCTATGCCACGGTCTCCTTTGACGCTTTTCTCATGGATATCTATGCCCCTCTGCTCTCAGGAGCCCGGGTCTATTTACTGGATAAGGCCAGCCGGATCTCCCTGGTGGGGCTTCACCAATACCTGATGCGCAATAAAATTAAATTGATGTTCCTGACCACCCGCCTGGGTGAAGCCTATATGACAAGCTTTGATAATCCCCATCTTACCCGCCTTCTCACCGGCGGCGAGGTGCTGCGCAAATTCACCCCCCGGCAGTATGAGGTGTTTAACCTTTACGGCCCCACAGAGACAACCGCCTATGTCACGGCTACCAAAATTATTGAGTCCATGGATGATTTTCCCCTGGGCCATGCCCTGCCCGGAATAAAGGTGATGCTTCTTGACAAGGAGGACAGGCCCTGCGAGCCGGGGACCTTAGGGGAAATATGCATTTCAGGCTCCCAGGTCTCCTCTGGGTATTTAAACCGCCCAAAAGAAACGGCCAGGGTATTTACAGACAATCCCTTATACGACCCTGAAACCGAACCCAAAGAGTTTGCACGGATTTACCGCACCGGGGACCTAGGCCAGACCGGTCAGGACCACATCTTATATTTCAGGGGACGGATGGACCATCAGGTCAAGATCCGGGGTTTTCGCATTGAGCCCGTGGAAATTGAGGCCACAATGCTGCGCCATCCTGACCTGAACCATGCCTGTGTGACCCCTGGCACGAAAATTACGGGTGAGACCTATTTAAATGCTTATTTTTCCAGAGCAAAAAAGGATATAAGCAGTAAAGAATTTATTCCGGAACTGAGAACCTATTTGCAGGAAAATCTTCCTGGACAAATGGTACCGCAATATATTATGGAAGTGGATGATTTTCCCTTGAACGCCAACGGTAAGGTGGATGTTACAAAATTGCCTGAACCTTTGCGGCAAGAGGGAAAATAAGGTGATAATTGCCTAAATTCAAAGGAGAGAAAAACTGAATTTCCTAACTAAAAGTTATCAATGGTTTTGTAAGAAATCCGAGCGCATCGCTATCTGGCTTCTCATGGTGACCGTGATCGTCCTGCTCATCTGGCCATACAGCACCAAGATGATCCCCACGGGAAATGCGGGGGTATTTTACAAGATCTGGGGCGGAACGGTTTTAGACAAAAGCTATGGCGAAGGCTTGCATTTTTTCATGCCCTGGAACCAGATGGTTCTATATGACTGCCGGGTACAGCGCCAGGATTTTACGGTAACCGCTCTTTCCCAGGGGGGGCTGCAGGTCCGGGTGGAGCTTTCAGCCATTTATAATGTAAAAAAAGCCCAGGTACCGGGGCTCCATTACAGGGTGGGCCCCGAATATGCGGAAAAATTGATTGTTCCGGGTGCCATCTTTGCCGTTCGCGGTATTGTGGGTAATCTTCACCAGAGCGAAATATACGACAGTAATCCACTTGATATCCAGAAAAAAGTCTTTGATCTGCTGGGCAAGATCCTTAAAAAGGAAGATTCAGCGATTAATCTCCACGGCATATTTGTACGGAAAATCCTGCTGCCGAAAAAGATGACCGCCGCCATTGAGTCCAAACATGAAGCAGAACAGAACGTATACCAGGAACGGTATAAAATCCTCCAGGCATATGAGCGTTACAAGAGAACCTTTCTTGAGGCCAGCACCATCCGTATGGCCCAGGACCTGATTAATGAGGGCCTGACACCGGCTTACCTTCGGTATACCGGTATTAAAGCCACCCGGGAGCTTGCTGCATCGCCCAATGCAAAACTGGTGATTGTGGGGGGGAAAGACGGGCTTCCGCTGCTCTTAAATCCCGACACTCTGAAAACAGATTCCCCTGAACCTTCGGCCAGAAAGAAGACCTCTGTTGAGCTCTCGGCCATTGAGACTCCAGACCTGTCGGCACTGGAGAAAAGCCTGAAAGAACTGGACAAAATGTTGAACAATGCCGATCCAGACCGGAAGGATGAGATTCTATCAACTTTGCCCAGGCGGTTATTGGAAAACAATAATTTTTATAAAAAAAGCACGGATTTAAACGACGGCTCACCACCGTCACCGCTTCAGGGGGATGGTACCCCGGAGAATATGACCCAACGGATCGAGTAAAAAGCAACCACTTAAAATTGCGACAAACCTGCTGAAGCCCTTTGTCTGAGACAGCAATTTACTAAGAAAAAGGAAACCTCATTATGGAGCTTAAACCCATTTACTACAATGCACCTGATATTTACAACCTGGACGGATTCTCTCCCCGGATGATGGGAAGGGATGATCTCAAAGCTCTGGGCACAACAGTAGATCCGGATGATAAAACCATTGAGGCCTTTCAAGCAGGATGCCGGTCTTTCATGGACCGTTATGCCGCCCGAACCGCCATTCCTTCCATGGCTGTGGACTTAGGTCGTATTGATCTGTCCACTGAACTTGAGATTCATAATTATACATCACACTGCCCGACATTGACCTATGAGGTCAGCCCTGTAAAAGGTTGCCAGGTGGGATGCCTCTATTGCCTGGTCACTGACGGGGTCCATGAGCATAAACTTTATGCCTATGAAAACTATGCAGCGCTTTTGGAGCCCATCCTTGAAAAACACAGGGATGAAGAGCACTACTATTATTTTTCCGCGAAAACAGAGGCCTTACAGGAACCCACTCTGCACACCGGTATTGCCCATGATATTCTTAGAGCCTTTATCCGTCATTTTGAGAAATTTCCCAACTCAAAGGCCAGGCTTTTTATTGCCTCAAAAGCGGGGATCAAACACCTGATGGTTGAGCATGGGGGGGATACCATCATCGACCTGTTTGAACAATTGCGGGGGAAAATGCAGTTCAATACCAGTATTTCCCTGATGCCAGCTCCCCTGCGTCTGCTGTTGGAACCTTATGGCGCCCCCATCCCGGAGCGGATGGCAGCGGTAAGACTCTGCCAGGAAAAAGGGATTCTATCAGACTCCGCCCTGGTCCAGCCCATTTTCCCCTCTTATTTGAACCAGGAGGTGATGACGGATTTTTTTGAACTGCTCCATGAAAACGGGATTATCAATTTCAAACCGGAATTTCTTACGGTTTCTCCGTCAACCCTGGCATGGATCGGCCAATTGCTTGAGCACTTTGATCCGGAACAGACACGGGCGCTTTATGATCTTTATCTGGCTCCGGAAAATAAGGACCATTGTAAACAGCGTCAGCGCACAGCACCTGATCGGGACTGGTGCATGGAACATTTCACCCAATTTCAGAAAATGGGACGGACCTACGGCATTTCCATGTCCATCTGCTATTGGGTCAGAAAAGAGTTGAACATCGATACCCAGATGATCCCCATTATCAATGAAAATGGATATCAATGCCTGGGGTACCAGCGGCGTCTTTTCGAACCATCTGTTGCCTGAGGATAGCCCTTATAAAAAGATAAACCAAACAAGATAAACCAAAGAGGACGACCCGTCTTGAATACAAAAAAATTTACAGAATTTGTTCTAGAGCATGCCGGTAAAAAACGCTGGTTTATCCTATGGGCAGCCATGGGAAACGGCCTGTCCATGGCTGTATTGATGTACACATTGATACTGGGTGTGGAAGGATATGCCGAAACAGGCCAGGTGCCCTTGAGAGCCCTGGGGTTGTTCGGTGCCAGTCTTGGCCTGTTCTACTTATTACAGGCAAAGGGTGGAGACGCTGCTGTGGAATCCACAATCAATGCCCTGAATCTCATGGAAAAAAGGGTTTGTGACAAGCTGCGCCGCATCGACTATGCCGGATTTAAGGATTTTGAGCCCGGCCTGATCTATACGGCCCTTGGGTCGGATAAGGTGGGTATGATCATGGCAGCCCGTTTCCTGGTCCCGACTCTGTCCGGCATTGTTGTGGTGATCTTTACAGGGGTTTACCTGGCCTTCATCTCCCTGCCGGCCCTGGGCATGGTGGCAGCATCCCTGGCCTTTGTGATTTACATTCGGTACGGCATCCACAGGAAAATTCAAAACCGGTCTCCGGAAGACCGGAAGGCCACGGAAAAATTTACCGCTTCTTTGGCCGACATACTGGATGGTTTCTCAGAGCTGAAGATGAATAGGTCCCGGTCCGAGCATATGTTCACGGAAAAGGTTGTACCGGGGATCGAATACAAACATGACCGCATTAAAGGGACTGAAGCCCTGCAGATGAGATCCCTGGCCATTGAACAGGCCACTTTGTTTTTGCCTTTGGGTCTCATTGTTTTTCTCCTCCCCAATTTCTTCGGTGTCGAGGCCGAGGACCTTGTCCGGATTATCTCTGTGACCATGGTGGCCATCTGGCCTGCTTTCTCCCTGGTACAATTCGGGCCCATGGCCTATGGGGCAGGCAGGGCCATTGACGGGATGCGAGAAATGGAAAAAAAACTGGAAGACAACCGGCTTGAACCAGAATTGGGTCAGGGGCCCACACCGGTCCCCCCAGAATTTAAAACCATCGGCACCCAATCCATGACCTATGCCTATCCAGCCCAGCCCGGCCAGGAACCCTTTGGCATCACCATTAAAGATTTCTGGCTGAAACAAGGGGAACTCACCATTGTCAGCGGGGGAAACGGCAGCGGTAAAACTACCCTGATGCGGGTATTGGCAGGGCTTACCTTTCCCACCACCGGCAGTTTCTATGTGGATGAAAAATCATCCGCCCAGGTGGGAGAGGAGAATTACCGGGCATTGTTTTCTATTATTTTTCCGGATTTCCACCTTTTCGACAGGTTTTACGGCCTGACCGTGGATCCCGAACAATTGGATACCTGGACAAAACGCCTCCACCTCGGGGATAAGATCAAGGAGGGCCGGATTTTGGTGAATGATCTCTCATCCGGCCAGCGCAAACGCATGGCGCTGCTCACCGCCATACTTGAAAATCGGCCTGTGCTGCTTCTGGATGAGGTGGCCGCTGATTTTGATCCCAGGTTCAGGGAAATGTTTTACCGGGAGATCCTTCCCATTTTAAAAGAGGAGGGGCGTACCATCTTTGCCATATCCCATGATGATCGCTACTATGATGTGGCAGATCAATTATTGACCATGGTATACGGCTCCTTTGTCCAGGAAAAGCAATAAGCACACAGAATCACTCGCGGTATTCTGATTCTATACGGCGGCTCCTTATTTTATATTAAGTTGAATAAAATTTGACTTAACACTGAATTTTAATTATTCTATGAACACCATTCATTTGTCCTTATACTCTTAAAAAAAAGGAGATTATCATGAATCGGTCCATTCACAAAATAATTGACGACCAGATCAAACGATGGGAGATGGGCAACCGAATTCCTCCCCTTCAAATTCAGCCCACCAATGTGATCACCATTTCAAGGGAATGCGGCAGCCTGGGTCAGGAAGTCGCCCAGAAACTTTCGGATCAAACCGGGTTTGATCTGTTTCACCATGAAATTCTGGAAGCCATGATCCAGACGTCCAAAAACAGTAAAGCCCTTTTGGAAACCCTGGATGAAAGGGGGATGAACATAGTGGATGATATTGTGTCTGCCCTGGTTCATGAGCATCATCTCTGGCCGGATGAATATTCAAAACTGCTTCTAAAAATTTTAAACACCATTGGAAAACACGGCAATGCCATCATCCTGGGAAGGGGGAGCAATTGTGCCCTTAAAAAACTGAACACCTTGAGGGTCAGAATTGTGGCACCGGATCTTTTGAGACGGGAAAATATTCAAAAAACCAGGGACCTGTCCCCGGATGATGCCCAGAAAGTAATGATCAGTACCGACGCCAACAGAAGTGCCTTTGTAAAACGATATTTCAACAGCGACGCCAACGACCCCGCCAATTATGACCTGATTCTCAATACCGGCACCCTTTCCGTCGACAAGGCTGTTCAGGTAATTCAATGCGCCATCGCTGCTGCTTAAAAGTCGGGAAACAGGGTCCCTTTGACAGCCTCCAGTACACCGCCGCCAATGGCCCGGGCTTTTTCCGATATAGTGGTAAAAAACGTAAGGTTTGCCCTGGGGTCGATATCGCCGATTTTCATCTGATCTCTCACCTTTGTATTGTCCCGTATTAATCCCCGGAGAATTCCGTCTATCTTTGCTGTGACGGGTTGACAGTCCACATGGCCGATGATCTCTCCCTTTTGAACCATGGAACCCATGGGGACAAGGGAGATGAAGTTGCCAAAGCAGGGCGCGCGTAACAGACGTTGCTTGGTGAATCCGCACATACTTCCGGGAACGCCTGTGTTGGGTTCAGCAGGCCCCTTGTGAATAATTTTGCCAAGGGTGTGACCCCGAAGGGTTTCAATGACGATGTCCACATCAATCCCAGCCTCAAATCCGGGCCCCAGTCCTATTACCAACGGGGCCTCATCTTTTCTCGTACCCAGGTTTTTTTTGGCAATAATGGCATCCACCACCACATGTGGCCGGATGCTTTTTATGGACTCCCAGTCAGGGTCCACCAGGACCGGGATACAATTGCGCTTCCAGACACTTTGAATGTCTCTTATGTCCAGAACTTTTTTTGCCCGCACCCCTTCCACCAGAATGGTTCCATCATGGATGGCCTCACAGAAACTGACCTGGCGGCGCACGGC
>JAFLJU010000497.1 GCA_022712835.1 Desulfobacteraceae bacterium | reverse complement strand
CGCAGCAAGGATGATCTGTTTTTTGCCGTGTTTGAATGGTATGTGGACGGGCTTGCAGGGGCAAGCATGGTGGATGCAAGTTGTCTTGGCGGGGATGCGGCAGATCGGATGAGCGCCCTTCTTTCATCGGTATTCAAAGCCTTTCACAAAGAGATTGATAACTTTTCCGTTTTCTTTGAGTTCTGGGCGGCTGCCGGAAATCCTGCCATGCGCGACCGTTACCGCTCAGCTCTTTTATCCATGTACGACGTATTTCGAGGTATTATCGTCGACCTTGTGGAAGAGGGAAAGGGATCAGGGGTGTTTCGAAAAGATGTGAATGCTTTTTCAATGGCAGCCGGTCTTGTGGGAGCTCTGGACGGGATGATGCTCCAGGCGTGGATGGACCGTGATTTTGATGCGCTGAGCGCTTCGGAACATTTTTTTGATACCCTGATAATTGGAATGCGTAAAAATGAACAGGCTTAAACAATAAGGATGAACGTAAAAAGGATGAGCGTAAAAATGAAAAAAAATATCTGCATTGTATTTTTGATAATGTGTATTGCACCGGCCCTGTCTGTTGCCGGAGATAGTGCCAAAGAGATTATTGGCAGGTCTTGGGATTATATGCGGGGGACGACCTCGGTCTCTATTGTGCATATGACGGTTCACAGGAAGGACTGGGAACGCAAATCCACGCTCAAGGCCTGGACCAAGGGACGGGAAGACTCTATTTTCCAGATCATTGCTCCGAAAAAGGACAAGGGCAACGGTACGCTGAAGTTGGACCGGGATATGTGGACCTATAACCCGAAGATTAACCGGGTGGTGAAAATCCCGCCGTCCATGATGTCCCAGTCCTGGATGGGATCTGATTTTTCAAACAACGATTTATCAAAGGCAGACACCATTCTCATTGACTATACCCATGAGATTGTGGGCCAGGAAACAGCTGGCGGTTTCACCGTTTATGAGATCAAATCCATGCCCAACCCCGAAGCACCGGTAATCTGGGGAATGCAGATACTCAAAATCAGGGAGGACGGGGTATTGATGGAACAGGCCTTTTATGACGAGGATATGGAGGCGGTAAAGATCATGACCACAACAGATGTGCAGGATTTGGGGGGGAAACCATTTCCCATGCGATGGACCATGCGGTCCATGGATGCTGAATCCGACCAGGACTACACCCGTCTTACGTATGAAAACCTGACCTTTGATGTCCCGCTGCGTGATAATATGTTCACCCTTAACGCTTTGCGAAAGCCCCTGAGGTAATCCATGGAAATTTCAATGGCCTGGCGCAATGTTTGGCGGAACCCCAGACGGACGATTCTGACAATCTTTGCCATTGCTTTTGCCTGTCTGCTGCTGGTGTTCATGCTCTCTTTGCAGACCGGCATGTATGAGGTGATGATTGATGCGGCGGTTAAAACCCGGACCGGTCACCTCCAGGTACTGGTGGATGGATACAATGACGACCATAAGATACGCAAAATCGTGGCGGATCCCACTGTCCTAGGCAGGCTTCTGGAGAAAAACAATCATGTGACCGGATATACCTTCCGGACCAATGGATTTGCCCTGCTCTCTTCGGAACACAGGACCTACGGTGGTTTGATCACAGGTATTGATCCTGTCCGGGAGCCCAAGGTTTCAACGATTGCCGACACCATCCGCAAGGGGGCATTTCTGACACCGGAAGATACAAACGCAGCCATCGTTGGCAAACTTCTGGCAAAAAACCTGAAAATCGATGTAGGGGATGAACTGGTGGTGCTTGGTTCTGCCATGGACGGATCCATTGCCGCCAGTGTGCTGACGATAAAAGGCATATTTTCCTCGGGCATGGATGACTACGACAGATCCGGCATCCAAATCCCGCTGGCCCATTTCCAGGAGATTTTTACCATGGGAAATGCGGTTCACGAGGTGGTGGTCATGTGTGATTCCCTCTGGTCTGTTGGAGATGTGCAGAAAGCCATCTTAAAAGGCCTGCCGTCCAACGGCGGCAAAAACAACCTGGTTAGTCTGTCCTGGGATGAACTGACACCGGGGCTGATCCAGTCCATTCAAATGGACCTTGGCGGGGGAATTATCTTTTACTGTATTTTGCTGGTCATGGTAGCCTTCAGTATTATGAATACCTTTCTCATGGCTGTTTTTGAACGGACCCACGAGTTCGGCATCCTCATGGCCATCGGTGCAAATCCCGGGCGCCTTACCAAAATGCTCCTCTATGAATCCGGATTCTTAACCCTTTGCGGTATCTTTCTGGGTATCGGAACGGGATGCCTGCTCACCCTCTGGGCGCAGCATGCGGGAATCCCCATGGGAGATGCGGAAGGCATGCTGCGCCAATACGGCATCCCCAGTCTTCTCCGGCCGAAACTGAGTCTGGTGACGGCAGTTGCAGGACCCTTACTTGTCTTTATAATCACCATGCTTACCGCAATCTATCCGGCAGTCAAGGTTCACAGATTAAAACCGGTTGAAGCCATGCGGGCCGTTTAAGGAGAACTCATGCATTTACAAGTCTCATGGAGAAATATCTGGCGGAACCCCAAGAGAACCGGCATTATTCTAACGGCCGTGATCATAGGGGCCTGGACCATGCTCATCTTCGGCGGTCTGTCCAGGGGGATGATGGAATCCACCCTGTCCAATGCCCTGAATACCCTTACCGGTCATATCCAGATTCAGACACCTGAATACCGGGATGATCCGGTAATAGAAAACCGCATTGAAAATCCCGCCGCATTGAAAACGGTGTTGAATAAGATGCTTCCTGCCGGGGCAAAATGGGCGTTTCGTACCCAGATCAGTGGGGTGGCGTCCAATGCCCGGAACTCCGAAGGGATTACCATCGTTGGTATTGATCCAGACAGGGAGGCCGATCTATCGTTTTACGGGGATGATGTCTCCCAGGGCAGGCTGCTCACCCGTGATGACGATCACGGCATTTTTGTGGGCCAGGCACTGATGGACAATTTCGAAACCAAATTGGGTCGGAAACTGGTCATCATGACCCAGGGGGCGGACAGAGAAACCGTATCCCGGGCCTTTAAAATCCGGGGCACCTTCAGGGCAGAGATGCAGGGCACGGAAAAGCAGTACGTGTTCATCACCCTGGCAGCTGCCCGGAAACTGCTGGGAGTTGACGCCGTGACCAGTGCCTGCATCAAGCTGCCTGAAGACAAAAATCTGCATGGCACTAACCTCACAACCCTGGACCGGACCACCCTGGAGCTGTCCCGGAATCTGCCGGAGGGCCTGACCGCTCTGTCCTGGGGTCAGTTGCTGCCGTTGCTTAAGGGATATCTGAGCATGTTTGATTCCTTTATGATGCTCTGGTACCTGGTGGTATTCATGGCCATGGCATTCGGCCTGGTCAACACCATGCTCATGGCCGTTCTGGAACGGACCCGGGAATTCGGTCTGCTCAAGGCCCTTGGCATGAAACCTATCTGGATCATCCGCAGTGTACTGCTGGAGTGCCTGATCCTTCTGATCCTAGGGCTAATTGCGGGCAATCTGCTTGGATTTGCCACGGTACTAAGCCTTGCCGGGGGTATAGACATGTCGTTCATGGCCCAGGGCTCGGAGTTTTTCGGTATGGGACATATTGTTGTGCCCTTTCTCACGGCAAAGGATGTCTTAGCCGTCAACGCCGTCATCCTGATACTCGGTCTTCTGGTCTGCCTTTATCCGGCAGTCAAAGCCGGTCGGATCACACCAGTTGCAGCCATGGCCCATATTTAAGCACGGGTTTTCGATCAGCCACTACTTAGGGAGAAAGTAAAATTATGAATATAGTTGATGTCATTGATGTAACCAAGACCTACAAACAGGGCAAGCTTTTAGTCCATGCCCTGGCAGGGGTGTCTGTATCTATTGCCCGAGGAGAGTTCGCAGCCCTGGCAGGCCCATCCGGTTCCGGCAAGACCACCCTGCTCAACCTTATCGGCGGCCTGGACAAACCGACCCGTGGCACAATTATGCTGGACAATGAAGAGATCACCGATCTCAGCCAGTCAAAGCTTGCCACCATGCGTCTGAATAAAATCGGTTTTGTGTTCCAGGCCTATAATATCATCCCGGTATTGTCGGCCCGGGAAAATGTTGAAT
>JAFLJU010000076.1 GCA_022712835.1 Desulfobacteraceae bacterium | reverse complement strand
GTACCAGACAGATAAAGGTAAAGAGATTGGCCGAGGGGTTCCTGAGCTGGTGCTCTACATTGGGCGGCACAAAGACGGCCGAACCCGGTGATAAAGGATGCCATTTGCCATCCATCCAGACCTCTCCATTACCGGCATGGACAAAAATCTCATGCTCCCAGTCATGGGAATGTTTGGGGGTGAACCCGTCGGGTCCCATTTCAAAAAGGCGCATACAAAAATTGGGAGCACCGTCTTCTTGTCCGATCAATACCCTTCCGGCAACATCTTTGACCATTTCATTGTTCATGGTGACGGGCAGGATTTCTTTATAATGGGTGACTTTCATTGATTTATCTCCCTGTCTTTATATTTAATTTGTGTTGTTTGAATGAATATTAAAAATATGCGATTTAATCGGGTGTTGTCAATACTCTCTTTGGGGCCCATTTCCAGTGGGCACCATTTTTAAATTAAAATTGATATATTCTTTCAGCTATGCCAGGATATCCGACCAAGACCGTTATTTTGAGCATAACTCAAACTCAATAGGGTCCTTAGCATCTTTTATGGTGCGCTTAAGGGGCCATTTTTTAAGTATTTTTGTTTAGAGGAGAAAACCATGGGAAGAAAATTCCAGGTGTCGGCAAAAGATCTCACAAGAAAATGTGATTCTGCCCTTTTTTCGTTTAAAACCACCGGGGAACTTGCCCCCCTTGATACGGTCATCGGCCAGGAAAGGGCGGTGGGGGCCATCGATTTTGGTCTGAATATGAAAAGTCCGGGATACAATATATTTGTCACCGGGTTCGAGGGGACAGGGAAAACAACCATTGTCAGGGATATCCTCACCCGTCACGCCAGGAAATTGGACACCCCACCCGATCTGTGCCTGGTTTATAATTTCGATGATGAATATAGTCCCATTGCCCTGGAAATGAAATCAGGAACCGCGGCTATCTTTGCCAGGAGGATGGCATGGTTCATCGAAAATCTGAAGATCAAAATTCCCCGCTCCTTTGAATCCGACAACTTCAAAAGGGAAAAAAAAGCGGCCATGGGAAAATATACCGACCAGCAGGCCGCGCTTTTTGCTGAGCTTGAAGCCTTTGCCCACCCCCTTGATGTGGAAATTATCCAGACAGAAAAAGAGTACCAGGCCGTAGCAACCCATGGAGGGGAGCCCATTTTGGAGGAGGAGTACCTGGCCTATGATGAAACTAAAAAAAACAAGATTCATGAAAATCTTGGACAGGTTAAGGAAAAATTGGATCTGGCGCTTGGGGAGATGGGTAAGCTTGACCAGGAAATGAAAAAAGAATATCAAAAACAGGTGAAAAACCAGGCGAAACGTGTGGTCGCAAGGCAGATGGAAACCATGGGGGATATTTTTGTCCACAGTCCCGGAATTGAAGCCTATTTAAATGCCATACAGAACGATATCGTTGAAAATCTGGCATTGTTTATGGCGTCGGAAAACGGTCAGGCCCCAGAAGATCGGGCGGATAGGGCGGGTCTGTCGTTGATGGCTGGGAATCTTTTGGCACGGTATGAAGTGAATGTTCTGTGTGACCGGAAAAACGAAACCGGGGCACCAGTGATATTTGAAACCAGTCCCAGTTTTCAGAATCTTTTTGGGAAAATTGAACATAATCCGGGAGCAGACCCCAACGATTTTTCCAAGGTCAGGGCCGGTTCTGTTTTAAAAGCCCACAAGGGATATCTCGTCCTTGAGGTGGATCCCTTGCTGATGAATGCCCATATATGGGAAACCTTAAAGAATACCTTGCAAAACAGGGCTCTGAACCTGGGAGATCTGCCTGACCCATCGGGAATGGGTACCACGCTTTTAAAACCCCTTCCCATTCCCGTGGATGTTAAGGTGATTCTTCTGGGGTCCTATGAACCCTTCCGGGCGTTGCAGCAAGCAGATGTCAAATTTAATAAAATTTTCAAGGTTAGGGCGGATTTTGACTTTGAGGCGGAGCGGACCCAGGAGAATGAACAAAAATATGCCCGGTTTATTGCCAGAAGCTGCCAGACTGAAAAATTAAGTCCTTTAACCCACTGCGGGGTATTGGCCATCCTGGAATACGGTAGCCGCCTGGTTGCGGACAAGAACAAACTTTCCTTGCGGTTTGGCGTCATCATCGGGGTGCTTAAAGAAGCGGATTATTGGGCCAAAAAGGCCGGCGGGGGAGAGATCACCCGGGAATTTGTTTGCCGGGCCATCAACGCCCACAGGTTCCGGCATAATCTATACGAGGAAAAGGTACAGGAGGGGTTTGACGACCACTCTATCCTTTTGGATGTTACGGGAAGCATGGTCGGCCAGGTGAATGCCCTGGCGGTATACAGCATGGGGGAGATCTCCTTTGGCCGACCCACCCGGATCACGGCCGAGTCCTATATGGGGGTTCCGGGGATTGTCAATGTGGAGCACGAGGCTGACCTGTCGGGTCAGACCCATGACAAAGGAATGATGATCATTGCCGGCTATATTGGACGCATGTTTGCCCAGAATTATCCCTTGAGTGTTAGCATCAGCATCACGTTTGAACAGAGTTATGACGGAATAGACGGGGACTCTGCCTCTTCAACGGAGCTTTATGGCGTGTTGTCAAGTCTGTCTGGGCTTCCCATCCGTCAGGGAATCGCCGTGACAGGATCGGTGAACCAAAAAGGGGAAATCCAGGCCATTGGCGGTGTCAACGAGAAGATAGAAGGGTTTTATGACGTGTGCGTTAAAAAGGGAGTCACAAAGGACCAGGGGGTGATGATCCCCATGGCCAATGTGAAAAATCTCATGCTTCGGGCCGATGTGATCCAGGCCGTTGAAGAAGGAAATTTTCACATTTATGCAGTGGCCTCCATTGAAGAGGGATTAGAGGTTCTCATGGACATGTCTGCCGGAATAGCAGATTCCGATGGGCATTATCCTGAAAACACCGTGTTCGGATTGGTCCAGAAAAAACTGGGCAAATACCATGAAAGATCTACAAATAAACTAAGATCCTAAAAATAAGATTCTAAAAATAGGTCCTAAAAATAGGTCCTAAAATTAGAACCCTAAAACTAGAATCCTAAAACTATAGGAAGTGTTCGTACCCGGTTTTTTGGGCTTTAAATTGGGCCAGTTCCCCGGGGGTTTCGTTCAAAAAAGAAAAATCTTTGAAATCAAACCCCGGGGCCACGGTGCATCCCACAAGGCTGTATTGTCCGAGTGGAGCCGCGGCCTGCCAGGTGTTGCCGGGTACGATGGTGACATACCCGTCACACCCAGGTCCTAGCGTATCTGTTTTAATACCGGTGGCGTCAAATTGAACCAATTGAAGGGGGTCACCTTCGTAGAAATTCCAGATTTCATCGTGGACCACCCGGTGGAACCGGCTGAATTGACCCAATACTAGCAAAAAATAAATGTGGGTGACCGCATGCCGGGGTTCCGGGGCAAGGTCCGAGTGGACGCGCTGAACCGACCGGTACACTTCCTTATAATATCCCCCTTCTGGGTGGGGGGCTAAGTCATATTTTTTTATCAAATCTTCCCTGTTGATCTCCATGCTTACTTTTCCCCGATGGCTTCAATGGTGATCATGATGCGGACCATTTCGTCCACCACACCCATTTTTTTAAATTTTCCGTTTCCGACTCCAAAATCCAGCCGGTTGATTACAAAATCGGTATCAAATCCGGCCACCACCTGATCCTTAGTAAACGGACTTGGGGCGGTGCCATGAAAGACAAAAGGGATCTGCATCTCTTTTCGGGTCTCTTTTAACTGTAGGGTTCCTGTTACGATGTAGTGCTTCCCTTCTTTATGGGTGATTTTAGAAGACGTAAACCCCATGACCGGGAACTTGTCTGCTGCGAAAAAGTCGTTTGATCTTAAGTGATTGTCTCGTTTTCCATTCTGGGTATTGATGCTTTTTACCTTGACCGTAAAATCAAACCGGCTCTGATCAAGGGCATTGGGATCAAATTGAATGGTTCCGTCATACTCGCTGAAATGGCCCCATACGGTTGAAAAAATATGCTTGACCCCGAATCCAATTGCCGAATGGTTGGCATCGATCTTCCATTCCTGCCCCCAGGCAAAAGCCGGGACCAAAAGCATGAGCAAAACGGTGAAAAGTTTGAGTTGTTTTTTGATATGATGTTTCATGATGGTCTCCTTATAACGGGTTATAATTTTGATAAAGGGTTATGATTTTGATTTGAATGGGACATATCGTTTATAATAAAGTCTTGAAAAGAGCAATGCGGCAAATCCTGCTGCCATGGCAATCCCTGCTTTTGGAACGGCCAGATCAAAGGATTCACTGACAAAAAAGACATGAATGAAGGCCAGGATAACAATGGCCAGGGTGCCGATGCGGTGAATGGTCTGCCAGGTTTTTACAGGCAATCGCAACCTCTTTTGCCCAACTGAGGTCAGCACAATCCCAAGGATCAAAACGGCCAGGCCGATTCCAAGAAATTCCGGCCAATAACGTGGTTCAAATGGGAAAAGGATAAAGCTTTCCGCAGCAAGGATACACAACGGATGAAGTAAAATAAGCACCGTAATGATCTTGCCGCCAGTCCGGTGAAAGGAAAAAAGTGATTTCAAAGAAAAAACCTTTTCCAGGATAGCGAACCGGGAGACAAGGACAACCTGGGTTAAAATCAGGATCATTGCCACAAGCCCGAATACCTTTCCTGCCTGAAGCAGGGTCTTGTCCGTTCCCAATTTGTAATGCAGGGATTGAGATTCAAAATAAAACGGAATACAGGATGCTGCTGCGAGGAGAATGAGCAGCGCAGTGGAAAAAAAAAATCCAAGCAGAAGTTGTGTTTTTCTTGTCAGTTTTTTTTGGTTCATGATCAAAAGCTCCGTGTTGTAGAAACCAATAGATCTTTTAAAGATAAGGTGGATTTGGAAGATGAAAAGGCCCTGAGGCAAATTTCGCATTCAACC
>JAFLJU010000356.1 GCA_022712835.1 Desulfobacteraceae bacterium | reverse complement strand
TTAAGCAGTGTACCGTTGGTGGTGAGATTGACCTTTAGCCCGGCCTCATGGCTCATTTTGAAAAATCTTGCCAAGTTGGGATTTAAAAGGGGCTCGCCCATCAAATGGAAAGAAACATAATCGGTGTAGGGACGGATAGCCGTTAAAATCTGTTTGAACCGCGCCTCATCCATCACCTCCAAAGGCCGACGGGTTCCAGGGCAGAAGTTGCAGCTCAAATTACAGATATTGGTAATTTCAATATAGATCTTTTTAAACCGTTTCATACTTAGAACGCACTACCCCATTAATGTTTAAGGACCACGGACAATTGTGATGTTTATCAGCCATGCAATCCCAAAGCAAGTGCAGACTTAACGATTTTGTCTTATCTTCCACGCGGCTCTACCAGCCATGGGTCGAGCCCTCTTGGTTTATCACTATTGAATTTACTTTTTTCGTACAAAGTTTCTCATTGGATGCATTTACTCATGCCCGATAATTTGTTATGCCAACAAAAGCGACTACCCATACCCTTTTAAAAGAAACAACTTAAAATAAATGGTGTGATATTATATAAACAACTCAGGAGTAAACGCCATGCCCATAAAACTTGAAGAGTACATGGATCCTCAAACTTTTGAAAAGGTCAAATCTTTTTCTGAAGATAAAGAAACCCCTTTTTTGGTTATAGATACCGCTACCATAGAAAATCGCCTGGAGAAATTGATCAATGTGTTTCCCCACGCCAGTATCTATTATGCCGTAAAAGCAAACCCTGCCACTAAAGTACTTACAATGATGCGGGACAAGGATATCAACTTTGATATCGCTTCGATTTATGAACTGGATCGCGTTCTGTCTCTTGGTATCAGCCCTGACAGGGTCTGTTTTGGCAACACCATCAAAAAAAGCAAGGATGTGCGGTATTTTTATGAAAACGGCGTCCGGATGTATGCGACAGATTCTGAAGCCGATATCCGCAACCTTGCCAAGGCAGCCCCGGGGTCCAGAATTTATGTCCGGATATTAACCGAAGGCACGCTGACTGCCGACTGGCCATTGTCCAGAAAATTCGGCTGCCAGGCGGATATGGCCATGGATTTGATTATTCTTGCAAAAGACCTGGGCCTGATCCCATACGGAATTTCTTTTCATGTGGGCTCCCAACAGCGGGATATCGGTGCATGGGATGCCGCCATTGGAAAGGTTAAGATGATTTTTGAAAGACTTCAGGAAGAGGACAAAATTGAGTTGAAAATGATCAATCTGGGAGGGGGATTTCCTGCCAATTATTTAAGCAAAGCCCATGACCTTGAAATTTATGGCCAGGAAATCATGCGCTTTCTAAAAGAAGGTTTTGGTGAAAATTTACCAAAAATAATTCTGGAACCCGGCCGGTCAATTATGGGAGACGCAGGGGTTCTGGTCAGCGAGGTCGTATTGATTTCAAGAAAATCCAGAACCGCGCTGAATCGCTGGGTATATCTGGATGTCGGAAAATTTTCCGGATTGATCGAAACAATGGGTGAATCCATCAAATACCCACTTTTTACGGGCATAAAAGGAGAAGTGGAAGAAGTGGTTCTTGCAGGACCCACCTGCGACGGTGCCGATATCTTATACGAAGACTATCAATACAAACTGCCGTTGAACCTGGCCATCGGCGACCGGATCTACTGGTTGTCCACAGGTGCATATACCAACACTTACAGCGCCATTGAATTTAATGGATTTCCGCCTTTAAAATCCTATTTCATTTAGTGACCTTTTACCCTAGTGATCAAAGATATATCCCACGGACCGCCGGCTCTTGAAATAAATCGGATCTTTGGGTTTTTTTTCAAAATATTTGCGAAACCTAACAATAAAATTATCCACCGTTCTTGTGGTCGTATCACTGGAATACCCCCATCCTGCGTTCAATAACATCTCCCGGGAAAGGGGTTTGCCTTTGTTGGCAATGAAGATTTTAAGCAGGGTGACCTCTTGTTCGGTAAGCACAATCACTCCTGCCAGGCAAGTGGCTTTAAAGGTGATAAAATCAATGTGGTTTTCACCAAAGGTGTAGGCATCACCGGTAAAAAGGGTATGGCCCACTTTTTTACCGGAACCGCCACCGTCATACCACCCCTTTTTTTTTATCAGTCGCTCCACCCGGAGCAAAAACTCTTCCAAATCAAAGGGTTTGGACAAATAATCATCCACCCCATAGCGCAATCCCTTTACCTTGTCCTTTGTATCTCCCCGGGCGGAAAGAATCAGAACCGGGATTTTTTCATCCTCCTTTCGAATGGTCTTTAAAATGGAAAAGCCATCAATCATGGGCAGCATGATGTCCAGAACAATCAAATCCGGTTTCCAGGCGTGCCATTGTTCAAGTCCGTCAATGCCGTCCCTGGCAATGGAAGTTTCATATCCCTGCAGCGTCAGATTCAGCTGGATCCCGTCGGCAATATGTGCCTCGTCTTCTATGACCAGAATACGTTTTTTTTCAACCGCTTCCATAATTTCTTCTCCCTGACATTGGCAATACTTGCCCGTGGAATGGTGATGGTAAACCTGGACCCTTTTCCCTTGCCCTCACTGAATACCGATGCCCGCCATCCATGGATCATGGCAATACTGGAGACAAGATAAAGTCCCAGGCCTGATCCGGTATGACTATTGGCATTTTCTTTGCCGGATTTGTAAAATTTGTGAAAAATCTTTTTGGCATCCTCCTTGTCCACACCAATCCCATTATCAATAAAATCGATGGTAATTTTCTGTAAAAAACTTTTAAATACGATCCGAAGGATGGGCTGATCCGACTCATTATATTTAATGGCATTGGACACCATATTCATGAGTAGCATTTCAAAGAGAAACAGGTTAACCGGATACTCAAACGGCCCCTTGGATGGATTTTCAATACGGATCTGGCAGCCCCGAAAGATAGAAGCATTTTTATCGCAAAAATTTTGAACCAATGTCACCAGACTGTCCCGGGTCACTTCGGATCCGAAATTCTGGCTTTCAATCCTGGCCAGGTTTAAAATCCGGTTGATATTGTCGGTGAGGCGGTTAATGTCTTCCAGCATATTCTCAGAGTATTTTCGGATATCTTTGGGTTCAAGGGGATGACGGATAAAGGTTTCAAGATAGATCCTAAGAGAGGTCACAGGGGTTTTGAGTTCATGGGTAAAATTATAGATAAAATTATGCTGGAGCCTGAACAGGTTGACGGTTTTCTGATAATAAATAAAGGCCAATAAAATTCCGGCCAGAACCACGGTGATCAAAAGACTGAGCACCAGAATGGTCATGCCGGTTTTGGACGGAAATACAGAAGTGGGGTCAATATTAAATTTTAAGATAACCACTTCCAGGGCAGAGGTTATTTCCATATAGAGACTCACCGTGAGCACCAGAAAGGTGGCCAAGGCAAAAAGGGAACAGGCAAAGATAAAAACCGGATGAAGATACCACCGGGAAGGATTTAAAATCTGCATAAATTAATGATCATCCCCGTGCTGGGGAAACGTCATGGTTAACACAACCCCCTGGTCAATCTCGCTTTCCAGATGGATATTTCCTTTCAGGGTCTGGGTCACCAGGTTAAAGACAATGGACATGCCAAGCCCGGTTCCGCCTTTTCCCCGCATGGTGGTATAAAAAGGATCAAAAACCTTTTCTCGTTGTTGTGGGTCTATCCCCCGTCCATTGTCCTGGTATACAAAAATCACCTGGCCCTCTTTACAGGTGACGCCAATATCAATGGCCCTGTTCTCCAATCCATCAAATCCGTGGATCAATGAATTCATGATTAAATTGCTCAGGATCTGGGAAAAAGCACCGGGAAAGGAATTGAGTTCAATATCTTGCTCACAAGTAATCTGAATCACATGGCTGGTTTTTTTATACCGGGGTCTCAGACTCAGTAGAATCTCATCCATGTATTCCTTAAGATTAAAACGACGCCTATTCTCAGAGGATTGATCAACCGCCACCTGTTTAAAGCTGGAAATAAGTTCTGCTGCCCGGACCATATTAATCAGAATGGAATTGGACACCTCGCCAACTGTGGTCAGATAATTTTCAAGTTCACTTCTTTTCAATTCACCGGCGTTATACATCGTCTGAAATTCCCGGGTTTTGGATTCCAGAAAAGAAGCGGCTGTCACCCCAACCCCCACCGGAGTATTGATTTCGTGAGCCACCCCGGCTACAAGCTCCCCCAGGGCAGCCATTTTTGCCGACTGAACCAGCTGATCTCTTGTCAGTTCAAGGGCTTCAAGGGACAGGTTCAATTCCTTATTGGCTTGTTCCAATTCGGTTTGATAGATCGCTTTTTCTTCAATGAACCGCTTGCGCTCAAAGGCTTTATTCACCGCATGTGACAAAACATTCATATCCTGAATGGGCTTGATAATATAATCCCAAGCCCCCAGACGAAGGGCCTCCACAGTATCGGAAATATTTCCCGCACCGGAAACAATAATAATAGGAATGTTTTTATTTTTTTGGGTCACATGGGCAAGCACTTCCAACCCATCCATTTCCGGCATTCGAAGGTCGCAGAGTATCAGATCCGGCTGTTCCTTTTCAAATTGTTCCAGGCCGATTCTGCCATTGGCTGCCTCAACAACCTCAAAACCAAAGTCTTCCAGAAAACCGATGACACTATCCCGGATATAAACTTCATCATCAATAACCAGAATTTTTTTCCCGATATCACTATCCATCACATATTTCCCATGTTTTAACGGTTTTGAAAAAAATGGTCGGTTTTTAAACTACCCTTTTAAAGCATTGCAAATGACACTTAAATCACTGGCTGGCTTTATCAGAATTTTGTCCGGGGTGATCCCCAGGGCCTGTATGGCTTTTGGGGGAATATAATCAGCCGAACCTGTGTGCACTACAAATTTAATATTTGGCCGGATTTTTCTGGCTTCCAGCATAAAGGTGTTGCCGTCTTGACCCGGAAGCCTGATATCCACCACGGCATCATCAATGGGATGGGTCCTGACAATCTCAAGGGCTTGTTCAGCGCTTTCCGCCTGGAAGACCACATATCCTTCATCTTCCATGAATGCAGCAATACTCTGCCGGATGCTTTCTTCATCATCAAGGATTAAAAACAATCTGGGTACGCAAGGCATTGCATTTCCCCTAATTTAAATTATAGGCTGTTTACTTTGTAACAACTGCTGTATGTCACGTGACAATGACTCAACTGCCACAGGCTTCATAACAAACCGCTGTATTCCCGCCTTTTCCACCAGTGTTTTATTTACGGCCCCGGCATACCCGGAACAAAGGATAATAGGCAGGTCTTTCTTAATTTTGAGCATTGATCTTGCCAGGTCAAGCCCGGTTAGTTCCGGCATGGTCTGATCCGTTACCACCAGATCAATGGCCCCATGGTTC
>JAFLJU010000446.1 GCA_022712835.1 Desulfobacteraceae bacterium | reverse complement strand
GTGCCGCCCAGATCTGCGGCGGCTTCAAATATCTCATCAAAGGCTTTTTCCACCCTTGCCCATTCTTCTATATTGCTCCTGTCCGCCGGAATCATGGGGTGCATGTTGCCGTCTCCGGCATGGGCCAGCACCCCGGCCGTCAAGTCATAATTTTTGGCGATCTGTTTGATTCTGCGGGTCATTTCCGGAACCTTGCTGACCGGCACGGTCACATCCTCGGAAACAATGTCTGGTGCCATTTTAGCAAAGACCCCATAGGCTGAACGCCTGGCTGTCCAAAGTTTTTCCCTGTCGGCATCATTGGCCGATTCCTGGATGTGGACAGCGTTGTTGTCTTTTAGTTTTTCGATGATTTTGGTCATTTCCCGTTCACAGGCTTCTTTGATCCCGTCAATCTCAATGAGCAAAGACCCTTCTGCCTCCCGGTCCAGGCCCAACCCAAAACTGTCTTCAATGGCATTGAGGGTGAATTTGTCCATGAGCTCCATGGCGGCGGGCAGGATGCCGGACCCGATAATATCGCTCACCGCATTTGCTGAGTCATCCAGGTCCTTGAACGTGACCATGAGTGTTTTCGTGGTTTCGGGCAGGGGAACCACTTTTAAAATAGCCCGGGTGACAAGGCCCAGGGTGCCTTCGGAGCCGCAGAACAGGGAAGACAGCTTATAGCCGGTGACATCCTTGACATTTCTGGAACCAAAGGTAACGATTTCCCCGGTGGACAGGACCACTTCCATTCCCAGGACATAGTCCATGGTGACCCCGTATTTAAGACAACGGGGGCCGCCGGCATTCTGTGCAATATTGCCGCCAATGGTGGCAATATTCATGGAACCGGGGTCCGGGGGGTAGAAAAAACCAAAGGGAGCAAGTGCCTTTTGTACATCGGCATTTATGACCCCCGGCTCCACAATGATGTACCGATCCCTTGTGTTGATTTCAATGATCTTGTCCATCTTGGAAAAGCCAAGCACAATCCCGTGTTTGAGGGGAACAGATGCTGAGCAAAGAGAGGTGCCGGCCCCTCTTCCGGTGATGGGTATTTTATGAAGGGAGGCAATTTTTAAGATCTGGGAAACCTCACCTGCTGTTTCCGGGAAGATAACGGCATCGGGCATGGCTTCTTCCCAAAACGAGTCATAGGAATAACAGGCTAACTCTTCGGGCCTGTCCAGATATCTATTTGTTGTGACAATGTCGATCAATTGCCCTTTTATATGATCGGGTATGGGTCCCGGCAAATATTTAGATTTATGACCAGGTGTAGGACCAGGTGTAAGATCTGGTATTTTATGGGGGGCGGTATCATGGGTCATGGGTTACTCCTTTATATGAAACTCCGGCCAAGGTATTGCAATTATAAGAGTTTCATTTTTCGTTGTGGCTATAGCAAATACTTTAGCTCCGGCCATGCCGGTTAATTATAAATCCATTGGGGCAGTGCCAGGGAGATCCAGGGGATATAGGTCACCAGCATCAGGCAAATCAGCATGATGAAAAGAAAGGGCAAAACCCCCATGGCAATCTTTGTGATGGGCTGTTTGGTAATACCCGATGCCACAAATAAGTTCAGACCAAAAGGGGGTGTCAGCATGCCCATCTGGATGTTCAGCACCATGACAATTCCAAAATGAACCAGATCGATCCCGTATCGGTTCAGGGTTTCTAAAAACAGAGGCGCCAGGATCAGCATGGCGGAAACATCATCCATGAAACAGCCCAGGATGAGAAATAAAATATTGACCGTGAGCAAGAACATCCAGGGGCTGTGGATATGCTGGATAATGATATCAGCCAGCTGGTGGGGAATTTGTTCGGCGGTCAGAAGCCAGATAAAGGTCATGGCGGTTGACAAAATAAACAAAAGACAGGCAGACAGAACTGCCGCATCCTGGCAGATTTCGGTAATATCGGCCCATCCGAATTCCTTGTAGATAAATATTTCCACCAACAGGGCATAGATCACCGAGACCGCAGCCGCTTCCGTGGGAGTGAAAACCCCGGTGTAAATACCGCCCAGAACAATAAAGGGGAGAAGCAATGCCCAGATCCCTTCCCTGAATGTGCGGACAAGTTCCGAAAGAGAGGCCTGGGTCTCGATGCGCCAATTGTTTTTTCTGGCAACAAAATAGGTATATCCCATGAGGGCAAGTCCTATGAGCAGGCCCGGTATGATCCCTGCCATGAACAGTTCCGCCACCGATACATTCATGACCAGACAATAGAGGATCATGGGAATGGAGGGGGGGATGACAATCCCGAGCGATCCGGATACCGTTATCAACCCGAGGGAGAATTTTTCGCCGTATCCTGCCTTGATCAGGGCCGGGATCATGATGGAACCGATGGCCACCACCGTGGCAGGTGAGGAGCCTGAAATGGCGGCAAAAAAGATGCAGGCCAGGATGCCTGCCATGGCAAGCCCGCCCGGAAACCAGCCGACCAGGGCATTGACAAAGGCAATGAGTTTTTTGGCAATCCCCCCCCGGGTCATGATAGCCCCGGCCAGGATGAAAAAAGGGATGGCCAGGAGTATAAATTTATCCAGGGCATTAAAGAGCTGCTGGGTGATGATATGCAAGGGGGTGCTGGAAAATAAAATGATGGAGATCATGGTGGTGAGCCCCAGAATGACGGCGATGGGAACCCCCATCAACAAAAAACCGGCAAAAAGAATGCAGATGGTTAGTATCACCTAATTAACCTCCGGAGTGCTGTCTGGTTGTCCCATTTCTTTGATAAACCCGATGGCCTTGATTATGAACCGCACCCCGATGAATCCTGAAAATATCGGAATGGGCAGATAGGCAATATACATGGGAATTTGCATTGTGGGGGAGGTGCTTTCAAACCCGTACATGCGCAGGACAAGCTTCCAGGAAGCCCAGGTTACCGTGAAAAAAAACACCCCGGATAGCCCGGCTGTCAGGGCCCGGGTCAGTTGTTGCCACGGGTGCTTAAAATGGGAGACCAGAAGATCCATGGTAAAATGGCTGCCGGTTTTGACCCCGATGGAGGCCCCCAGGAAGGCGATAAATACCCCAAGATATCGGCCCAGTTCTTCAAACCAGGTAAAACTATAATTAAACACATACCGGGTAATGACCTGGACAAATCCGATAAAGGCAAGACCTAAAATGGTCCATACCAGAGTGATATTTTCAATCCGGTCCATCGTATCAAACAACCGTTTCAATGGCTATATCTCCTATAGATACGGGCCGAAAAAGTTTTTTCCCGGCCGGTATCTATTACTATCTGATGTTTTTAATTAAATCGTGTTTATAATTATTGCTTGTGAACCTTGATCTTTTCCAACATGAAATCAAAGATATCATCTCCGATTTTATTGCGATATTTGTTCCATACCGGGGTCATGGCAACCCTGAAGGCTTCCCGTTCTTCCGGAGTCAGATCAATGATATTAATGCCATTTTCACTGGCATATTTTGCGATGGAAATATTGCTTTTGGGCAAAGCGTTATGGAGACTGGCATTGACGGAACGGTTGGTCTCTATGGCTAATTTGCCTGCATCCCTGAAAATTTGTTTTTCTTTAGCAGACAGGGTTGCCCAATAATCTGTGCTTACCACGATGATACATTCAGTCAGGCAATGCTGGGTGCGGGTCACATATTTTGTCACTTCGGTAAATTTCATGAGAACCGAGGTCAGGATTGGGTTTTCCTGGGCATCAATGACACCCGTCTGAAGGGCGTTATAGGTTTCTGGAAAGGGAATGCCCACGGGAGAGGCGCCCAGCTGTTTAAAGGTATCGATGTAGACAGGGGAGTTCATCACTCTGACTTTTAAGCCCTGTATATCCTCAGGTGTTCGCACCGCTCTTTTATTGTTGGTGAAATCCCGGATTTCATTTTCCGTCCACCCAATGGCAATAAATCCTTTCTTTGGAAAATAGGAGAAAATTTTATCCTGTACCGCTGTGTCATCCAGAGTGGCATAGGCGGTTTTTCTATTCGGAAAAATAAAGGGCATGTCCAGAATGGCGCACTGGGGGACAAAATTCTGGAGAACAGCCGTGGTAATGGCTGCAATCTGAAGGGTTCCGGACTGGACCTGTTCTGCCATGGAGCGCTCTCCACCCAACTGACCGGCTGGAAAAGTGGCAATATCGATTTTTCCTCCTGTCTTTTCCTTTACATAGGCAGCAAAGACATCAACCCCTTTTGCCTGTCCATGGAAGGGGGGGGCTACGTGGCCGAATTTTACCTTGTCTGCAAAGGCTGGCAGGGTAAAAGCAATTGTCAGTATGGCAGCCATACTCAGAATCAAACATTTTTTCTTGAAATTGCAGGTTTTCATTTTTAATGCCTCCTAAAATTGGGGTGTGTAGTACTGGTGTAGCAGAACAATAATATAAGATCTGGAGTACCCAAATGTTGTCTATTTGTCAACTTAAATCCATTTCACACCCGGTATATGCCCGGCCTTTCAAGAGGGGGGGGTGATTAATAAATTTTGTAGAAACCAAGTTTTATAAGATTTTCTACATCAATGTTCTTGTTTTCGTCTGTATTATTAAACGATTTGTGAATATGGGTTAATAATCCTATGTTTTTCATATCAGGAAACTTTTTAGGTGATATCGGGAAATTTCAGAAAATATAAAACATGCCGCAAAGGGTCTTTCTGAATATGGCTTTACAAGAGAGATTGGGCTTGATACTTTCTTAAAAAGAAGTTTTCAATTTTTAAAATTAAACTCAACCAAATATAAAAATATATATTATAAAAATAGATATAAGGAGAGAGTATGTTGAAAATAACATCAAACGGCACCAATCGTTTAGACATTGAGCTGAGTGGCAAATTAAATACTGAAGATATGAAAGTTGGCCTGGACGAATTGATCGACAAGGCCAAGGATATTCAAAACGGAATCATGCTCTATGAAATTGTCGACTTTCACATACCATCCTTAGGTGCAATAGGGGTTGAACTTTCCCGGTTTCCCTCTCTGTTTGGATTGATTAAAAAGTTTGACCGGGCAGCGGTATTGACGGACACTGATTGGTTAAAAAAAGTCAGTGAATTGGAAGGCGCTTTGTTTCCGGGTTTGGAAATAAAGGCATTTAATAGAAATCAAAAAGTAGAAGCTGAAACTTGGTTGTCGCACTAGACCCCTGGTTTTAAATATATGGCGAGAACTTACAGGCGGAATTGTTAATATGTCTTTGCAGGCAAAGTTTGTAAAACCCAGTTACAAATTTAATCGAATGGAGCTTTCAGGAGGATTGGGAGATCTGGGGTCATTGTTGCCGTTATCCGTGGGGATGATTATGGTCAATGGGTTAAGTCCCATTGGGGTCTTTTTTTCCATTGGCCTGTTTTATATTTTATCCGGAATGTATTATGGTATCACTGTTCCGGTTCAACCCATGAAGGTTATTAGTGCCTATGCCATTGCCATGACATTAAGTGCGTCCCAGATTGCGGCTTCGGGACTTTTGGTGGGGCTGTTACTTTTGGTCATCGGCGGAACCGGTGCCATCACCCTTCTGGGCAAATATATCCCAAAATCTGTGGTCAGAGGGGTTCAGATGTCAACCGGGGCATTGCTCATGGCCCAGGGGGTTAAATTTGTGGTGGGGTCCTCCACATTTCAGCTTCTCCAAGAAGTTCCTGAACCCCATTTGATTCTCCAGAGCATTGGGCCCATGCCCATTGGGATAGTCCTGGGAATCATCGGGGGGGTGATGACCCTTTTTTTTCTGGATAATAAAAAATTGCCTGCAGGGCTTCTGGTGATTCTTTTCGGTATTGGATTCGGCTCGATCTGGGGGACTCATGAAGGGTTTGCCAAGCTGACGCCGGGGTTTTATCTGCCCGAATTTTTGCCTTTTGGGTTGCCAACGGCAGACGATTTTTCCTTTGCACTTCTGATTCTGGTTCTTCCCCAAATGCCCATGACATTGGGAAATGCGGTTATTGCAAATGCCGATCTGTCCCGGCAATATTTTGACAGGGCATCAGAACGGGTGACTTACAAAGCGTTGTGTTTCAGTATGGGACTTGCAAACATCGTATGTTTTCTGGTGGGAGGGATGCCCCTGTGTCACGGGGCAGGGGGGCTGGCAGCCCATTATCGGTTCGGTGCTAGGACGGCCGGGTCCAATCTCATGATTGGTTTGATGTTTGTGGGATTGGCGGTTTTTTTCGGGGTCCACTCTCTTGCCATTGTGTATTTGATTCCTTTTTCAGTGTTGGGCGTACTCCTGATATTTGCCGGTAGCCATCTGGCCCTTACGATTATCGATATGAAAGAGAGAAAAGATTTGTTTGTGGGCATGATTATGCTGGG
>JAFLJU010000313.1 GCA_022712835.1 Desulfobacteraceae bacterium | reverse complement strand
GATAAAACTACCCCCGTGGGATTGGAACCATCCACACGGGGGGTCTTTTCATGTGTTACAAAAGCCTGCTTTCAATGATCGAAAGCACCTGGGCACTCATTTGTGCGGCCCGGTCCTTCAGCCCCGTTGCCCTGGCCAGGGTTTCTTTTTTATACGCCTCATCTTGAATATCAACCATATTGATCACCACGTTTTTGTACGCCCCCCAGATACCCATTTCAAGTCCCCTTGCTCCCACTTCCACATCGGACCGGGAAGCGATATTGCCATGGCGGGCCACTTCAACAAAGGCATCCCAGGCCTGGTCCCCCAGGGTCATGGTGGACAAGGGGATATCAATGGCTTTTTTAAGCCCCTGCTGAAGCTGTTCCTGTCTATGGGCTTTCTCTTGAGTTGTTCCCCGGGGCAGACCCAGGGCCGCCACATAATCATTAAAGGCATTGGTATCGGCATCAATCATGGGGATCAGGGCATTGGCGGCAGCATGGAGGGGAGGCACCAGGATTCTCATCTTGGCATCCACATCTTCAAATTTTCTAACCCCCAGGGTGAGCTTGGCCACCATGGATCCAAGGCCTGCTCCCATGGCAGCAATGGCAGCGGAAACCGACCCGCCGCCCGGGGCTGAACTTCTTCTGGCCACCTCCTGGACAAATTCCCGAACACTCAGGCCTGCCAGGGGTTCGTCAAGGGGCTGAGCTATGATGTATTCAATGATTTTTTCTTTCGGATCAAAAGGAGCAACGGAATTCAGGCCCAGCCGCTCAATGGCCAGACGAACCTTCTGATCCTCTTCCAGGACAAAAAGATCCTCTCGTTCAATATAATACTCAGCAGCCGCCAGAATGGCATCCAGGGGAACCACCCCCACGATTTCAGAACCGATCACCCCAACCTTGAGCTTTGCAGCCTCTTTTTTCACCTGTTCAAACAGAATATGGGGAGGGGTGACAAGGTAGTTATTCAGGTTCACCGTGACCTGGGCCAGATTATAATCATCCACATACCAGCCCATGCCCTTGACCTCGTCAAATTGTCCAGGCTCTTCAGGGCCTCGTCCTGCCTCCCGAAGATTCAGGGCAATCCTGTGTGCCTGGTTGGGGGTGGACAAAAGATTTACATTATAGGCGATGAGAAATCCCCTTGCCCCGGTCACCGTGGCTCCCCACTGGGGGATAAAGGTTGCAGGTCCGAAATCGGGTTTCCATTCAGGGGTAGTAATTCGCTCTTTAATCCCCTCATATTGGCCCTCCCGGATCTGGGGCAGTTTCTTACGATATGCCAGGGTGGCGGATTCTTCATAGAGATAAATGGGAATCCCCAGCTCCTCGGCTGCCCGCCGGCCAAACTCCATGGAAACGGCCACACATTCTTCCATGCTCACATTTGCCACCGGGATAAAAGGACAGACATCCATGGCCCCCATGCGGTAGTGATCACCTTTATGGGTTCGCATGTCAATGAGTTCTCTTGCCACCCGGGCAGCATTGATCGCTCCTTCAACAACTGCATCGGGGTCCCCCACAAAGGTGTAAACCGTTCGGTTGGTGGATTTGCCGGGATCCACATCCAGGAGACTTACCCCCGGGGTCTTGCGGATGGCCTCGGTGATGGCTTCTATGGTTTCAAGGTTCTGCCCTTCTGAAAAATTGGGTACACATTCGATTATTTTTTTCATGATCTTCGATTTCCCTTAGGGGTTCAAAATTGTTTTTATTCCCCTCATTTATCAAAAAAAGAACAACTTGTATATACATGTATGCACCTTTCATGGGATGGCCTGATCAAAACCGAATTCTAAAGGCCAATGGGATGTAAATGGTGGAACGATTATTTTGAGAAATTTGAGTGTTTCGATATTGATATTTGCCCAGAATTACGCCACACCAGATTTTATGGTTGCTGCCCGTAAACATTTATTTTGAAGATAATCGTGTAAAACTTAAAATTTCAGGTTTTGCCCAATTGCTTTTTAGTTTTTTTCCCTATAAGGATTACTTATCATTTTCTCTCACTACAATCCTTGTAATGGAAAGAGCGGAGCTATTTTTTTCACTCACGATAAAGCACAGAAAGGGTTTACGCTAAAAATCAAGGGGGCTCTTTGACTCTTTGAGTGTTCTTGACCGAACCGTATGGGTATAGATCATGGTGGTTCTCACATCAGCGTGCCCCAACAATTCCTGAATCATTCGGATATCATAATTGGCCTGAAGCAAATGACTTGCAAAACTGTGACGAAAGGTATGGGCTGTTGCCCTCTTCAGAATTTTTGATTTGGCAACACCCCGCTTGATTGCTTTTTGCACATGGGTTTCATGTAGATGATACCGCCTGGATTCATTTGTCTGCGCCACATAGGTCAATTCCTTTGCCGGGAAAAACCATTGCCAGGTCAACTCTTTTCCCGCATTTTTAAATTTCTTTTCCAATATCCCGGGGATAAAAGCACCGTCACAGTCATTATCAAGATCTGCCTGGTGTTGTGAAATAACTCGTTCTACCTGGCGTTTCAGGTCAGGGGCAATGGTTCTGGGAAGGGGAATGGTTCTGTCTTTTTTCCCTTTTCCGTCATGGATCGTCACAAGATTATAATCAAAATTAAAATTGTGGATTCTCAATTTCATACATTCTGAAAGCCTGAGCCCACACCCATACAACAATTTTACCACAAGATCATAGGGATCATGGAGGCAATGGATTATCCTATCAACCTCCTCCCGGGACAGAACAACCGGAATATAGGGTTTTCTCTTTGCCCTCACCACCCCATCAATTTTTCCAAATTCCCTTTTCAGCACATGTCGGAAAAAAAACAACAACCCATTGAATGCCTGGTTCTGGGAAGATGCCGACACTTTTTTTCTACCGCAAGATCCGTCAAAAAGGCTTTCACATCATCGGGGCAGAGCTGTTCAGGCGGCTTTTGCCCAACAAAAAACCGGATCTTTTCCACCCAAAGAGAATAGGATTTAAGAGTTTTGGGCGAATAGTGCCGCAAATTAATTTCATCTGACAGGGATTTGAGAGCCATTTTCCAGGGAGACTGAACCCCCTTGGCCTTTGCCTTAGTTGATTCCAACCTTTCACCAACCGGATCCGTTGTCACCGTTTTATAACCAATTCCCGAATAATATAACAGGACCGCCTGCTTTGCATGAGTCTGTTGACCTTTGTCCTGTTTTTTTTCTTCAAGTTTTGCGAGAAAAAGCGAGAGGCTTTTAGAATTGGCATACGGATGCTGATATTTTTTACAAAAATCCAAATAGAATCGAAGCCACTTTTTATAGTCGCTATGATTGTCAGTCGAAATCTCTTTTTGAATTAAAAGCCGATTATATTATTTCTGCAATGCTTCCGGAATTTTTAACATGGTATCTAATCTTGATATCATTCAAATTGTGGTGTTATCCAGTTAGATTTTCATACTTGACACGAATCACAAAGTCAAGCTACTCCATATCCTGAATAATACCCAGACCTGCACAATTACTTGTTGAACAAAACCGCTTTCGCGGAAGAAAGGCAAACCCCAAGCTAAGTCATTAATATTAACGGTAATTTTTCAGCATCATCGACCTCCTGTAATCTCAAATATTGAGAATAACTCCGCAGGGTAAACAGCTTTCGATTGAGTGACCCACCACAATTTTTACGCTGAGTTTTTAAATAGTATTGGAAGTCCATCACCGCTGGGCCGGTTATTGTCTCATGTTGATTTTCACCCATGAGGGCTTCAAATATTTTGAGATCTGAGCGGTTACTTTTAATGGTCTGGTCACTGACGTCATACACGGTTGATCGATACTCCATAAACGGTTCAATATGATTGAAAAAATCTGTTGTGTTTACCCCCATGACGACCTCCCATTAATAACCAGCTGGTTTAATGCTTCCTGTTTAAAACTGTCATTCACCTTGATGTAAATTGCGGTTTCAGCCGTTTTGGAATGGCCCATCATCGCCTGGATGGCAGACAGCGGAACCTTTGCGTGATACATTTCAGTGGCAAAGGAGTGTCTGAGCACATGGGGAGTGATCCTTTCAGTGATACCGGCTTTTGCGCAATACTGTCGCAGCTTTCTTTGAACCCGGTCGGTTGATATGGCCCTACCGCTTTCAACCGGGAACATGGGATCTTTTTTGAATTTTAATGTCTTGGGGTGGGCCAGATACACCATGAGATTATCGTACAATTTATCCACCACAAATAAGGCCCGCTGTTTTTTATTTTTCCCCTTCACCCGTAAAAGTCCGATTTTCGGACCATGCCCGGGTTCAAAAGATCCAATGATAAGGCGGGTAAGCTCACTGACCCTTAACCCGAGCGCCCACAGCAGAGACAGAATAAGGTAATTCCGGTTTTCCATCCATGTGGACCGGTCAACAATATTTAATAGTTTAAAAACAATGGCCTTTGACACCGGCATCACTGTGCTCGGTCCGTTTTTCTTTAATTTGGGTAATGCTGCTGCCGGACTTTTTGTCACAATATCCAGTTTAACCAGCATGGCATAAAAGATCTTTAAAGAAGATCGATGGTGTTCCATCCGACTATAGCTGAACCCTTCTTGTTTTAGATGAGCGATCCACAGACAAATATGTGTCCCCTGGGCCTGGGTAATAGAGAGGTTGCCATGTTCCCTTAAATACCGGGCAAACATGCCCATACAGGAGGCATAGTTTTCAACCGTCTGATCCGCGTAACCGCAAACGTCAGACAGCTGTGTTCTGTATCCATCCAGCAGGGCAATCATAGGGTCACCTCCATATAGGGATGGATCTGCATATAAACCGCATATTGATCCGGATTCAGATGGGTATATTTTCGGGTGCTGTTGCTTCTCATATGCCCCAAAACATGTCTGGTTATTTCAGGATCAGACACCTTGTTCAAATGGGTTGCAGCCGTATGCCGGTTATGGGGAGCTCCCCATAACCGGCATTATGTGGAGTCAGATATAATGGAGAGAAAGCCTGCAAGAATACGAATAATTGGGTGTAAATCCTTGAAACACTCCCCATAATAAAGCATGCTCATCCTATCTTAAAACAAGAAAGGAGGGTCTTTTTATGAATCAA
>JAFLJU010000586.1 GCA_022712835.1 Desulfobacteraceae bacterium | reverse complement strand
TATTTGGAAAAAAAGAGCGGCAGTGACGATTATCAGCCCTTTGATCTTAGGGATGACTATATCAGATATGTGGATGGAAAACCCCGCTATAAAGGGGTTGAATCTTTTCTTACCGCCCGGGATATTGATATCCCCCTTGGGTTAGTCAAAGATGCGCCCGGTGCGGAAACCATTTGTGGTCTGGGCAATAGAAAAAACCAGCTTTTTTCTGATTTGCTGAAAAAAGAGGGAGTGAAGGTTTATGAATCCACCATTGATCTTATCAAGCAGTTGAGAAAAAACGGATTTAAGACAGCCATTGTCAGTTCAAGCAAAAACTGTCTTGCCGTCATTAAGGCTGCAGATATTGAAGCTTTATTTGATACCAGAGTTGACGGGTGTGTCTCCGAGAGCCTGGGTCTTACCGGTAAACCTGAACCCGATATTTTTCTGGAAGCAGCCAAAAGGCTGGATGCTGACGTGAATAGGTGTGTGGTGGTGGAGGATGCCTTATCCGGTGTGGAGGCCGGGAAAAAAGGCGGGTTTGGAATGGTTATCGGTGTGAACCGTTCAGACCAGGCAAAACAGCTAAAACAAAACGGAGCAAATCTGGTAGTTGACGATCTTTGCGAAATTGAGGTCGGCATGGAAAAAGGAACCAGCTGGGACCAGATATATATGGGGTTTGACCCTGAGGATGAGGGACGGCGGGAAGCAATGTGTGCTCTGGGAAACGGTTATTTTGTTACCAGGGGAGCAGCCCCTGAATCAAAGGCCGATGATGTACATTATCCAGGCACCTATCTTGCGGGAGTGTATAACCGTCTTAAAACAAAAATTGCCGGTAGAATTGTTGAGAATGAAGATCTTGTAAATATTCCCAACTGGCTTTGCCTTAATTTTCGCATTCCAGGAGAGGATTGGTTTGAGCTAAAAGATGTAAAGGTTCTTTTTTATAGACAATCTTTGATTATAAAAAAAGGGATACTGAATCGCACCATATGCTTTCGGGATAAAAAAAATAGAGAGACGCGCATTTGTCAACACGCATTTGTTCATGGAGATCAGGTGCATAGGGCTGGGCTTAAAACTATTATTACCCCCTTGAACTGGGAAGGTAAAATAGAGATATGTTCTGCTCTGGATGGCAGGGTGACAAACCAGGGAGTTGAGCGCTACCGGGATTTGGGCAGTCAACATCTTGATCTGGTTGATGCTCGGCATATTGATGAAAAAAGCATGGTTCTAAAAATGCGTACCAACCAGTCGGGTGTAGATATTGCCATGGGTGCGAGAACCAAAATCTTCCTTAAAAATAATCTGGTTGCCATTAAATCTGTCATAGCTGACAAACCCGGTGGGTATCTTGCAAGAAATTTCATAGTAAATGTGGGTAAAAAAGATGATCTTACCGTTGAAAAACTGGTCTGCATATATACCTCCCGGGATACAGGTATTTCCGAATGCCTATTGGAGGTGGAAAATACGATTGCAAATGATGTCGAAAATTTTGGTAGTTTATTAGAATCCCATGTTACATCCTGGGAACTTTTATGGCGAAAATTTGATGTCAGGCTGGAACTGGACAATAAAGATGTCGAGCAATATACACAAAAAATTATTCGATTGTATATTTTTCACATATTACAAAGCTCTTCTGTACATTCTTTGGACATTGACGTTGGTATGCCGGCCCGGGGGTGGCATGGGGAAGGCTACAGAGGACATATATTCTGGGATGAAATGATTATTTTCCCGTTTTTGAATTACCGGAAACCCCAGATTACAAGAACCTTGCTCATGTACCGTTACCGGCGACTTAACCAAGCCCGGTATGCAGCCAGAAAGGCAGGCGGCAAAGGTGCCTTGTATCCATGGCAGAGTGGAAGCAGTGGCAGAGAAGAGACCCAAGCATTGCATCTGAACCCGGAATCAGGCCGCTGGGTTCCTGACAACACCCATTTGCAGCGCCATGTAAATAATGCCATAGTTTATAATATCTGGCAGTATTTTCAAATTACCCAGGATATAGAGTTTTTATCCTTTTACGGGGGTGAAATAATAATAGAAATTGCCCGGTTCTGGGCAAGCATTGCAGTCCATAACAAGAAACTTAATCGATATGAGATTTTGGGTATAATGGGGCCTGATGAATATCATGACTCTTACCCAGGAGCCGATAAACCAGGGCTTAACAACAATGTCTATACCAAT
Organism: Desulfobacteraceae bacterium; assembly: GCA_022712835.1. The sequence goes on along the minus strand of JAFLJU010000586.1, from coordinate 5,000 downwards.
TTAATGGTAATGTTTGTTATGGATCAGGCGCTTAATTTACAGAATGTTATTCCTGAACAGGACTGGAAATATTTAAGGCAAAAGCTCAAGATAGAAGATAGAGAATTGAAAAAATTTCAAAAAATGAGTCGGAGGATGAAGCTGGTATTCCATGAAGATGGAATACTCAGTCAATTTGAAGGATATGACAACTTAAAGGAGTTTGACTGGGATGGTTATATAAAAAGGTATGGAAATATCCAGCGTCTGGACAGGATACTTGAAAAGGAAGGGGATAGCGCCAATAACTATAAAGTCTGCAAACAGGCAGATGTTTTAATGCTTTTATATCTTTTTAGTGCTGAAACCTTAAGAAAAATGTTTAAACGTCTTAATTATACGTTTAATAAGGATTCTATCCAAAAAAATATTAACTATTATTTGAACCGAACCACAAACGGGTCATCCCTGGCATTGATTATTCATTCCTGGATTGAAGCCCGCCAGGAAAGAGAACGTTCCTGGGAACTGTTCAGCCAGGCACTTGAGACCGATATGGTTGATGACCGGACCGGAAGCACCCGGGAAGGTATCCATCTGGCTGCCATGTCAGGATGTATTGATATTCTTCAACGGGGCTATGCAGGTCTGGAAATACGCAGTGATATACTTATTTTAAATCCTTTACTCCCAAAGTGCATAAATCGCATTAGTTTTCATATTCGATACAGAAATCATTGGCTTGATCTGGAAATCACTCAAAAAGACGTTACAGTTAAAAGTCAGACCAGCAAGGCAAAACCCATAATGGTGATGATAAAAGATGAAATAATCAGATTGTATCCGGGCAAGTTAGCATATGTGGATATTTAAACTATCTTTTTGAAAGTCGGAAAAGAGGTAAGAATAAAACAATGGATAAACAAAACATAAAAGAACCTCATATCATAATTGTCTCCAACAGGTTACCGCTGATTTTAAAAAAAACCGGGGATGGAACCATAGAGGCGGGGAAAGGGGCCGGGGGACTGGTAACTGCAATGGCACCGGTTCTTAAAAATCGAAACGGTACCTGGATAGGTTGGCCCGGCTATGTGCAGGAAGAAGGTATTGATGACAGCATGTTGCCGGCAATTCAAGAAGCCGCTTTAGGATATAGCGTTAAACCGGTTATGCTTAATTCCGACGAGCTAAAAAATTATTACGAAGGTTTTTCCAATTCAATTATATGGCCTCTTTTTCATGATTTTACGGATAAGTGCATTTTCCTGCCTGAATACTGGACAAGTTATCAAAGGGTTAATAAAAAATTTGCATCGGCAGTTTATCAGAATGCAGATGATCTGGATTTTATCTGGGTGCATGATTATCAATTAATACTCGTGGGGGCCTATCTGCGCAAAATGCACACAAGGAACCCCATGGGGTTTTTCCTGCATATCCCATTTCCGCCCTTTGATACCTTCGCCCGATGTCCATGGCGTTTTGAGCTTCTTTCCGCCATGTTGGAATACGACCTTATCGGGTTCCATACAATTCAAAACAAACGCAACTTTATCAGATGTGTCAAAAAAATAATTCAAGATGTGAAAATTGATAAAAAGCTAGAATCCAATAAGGCTGTAAGTGAATTAAGATTAGGCAACAGAAAGGTACGCGTCGGGGTCTTCCCTATCAGCATTGATTACAATGAATTTTTTCTTAAGGCCTGGGACAATAAGGTTTATAAAAGATCAAAACAGATACGAAAGAATGTTCCTGATACAAAAATAATACTGGGGGTTGACCGCCTGGATTATACTAAGGGCTTGACTGAAAAGCTGATCGCATTTCAACGGTTTTTAATACGCTTTCCAGAGTTCCACAAAAAAGCGCATTTTATTCAAGTTGTGGTTCCAAGTCGCAGGGAAATAACAGCTTACGCTGATCTGAAACTCAGGATAGAACAGCTTGTGGGAGAGATTAACGGAATGTTTGGTACAGATGACTGGCTCCCTGTCCGGTATATGTTTCGAACCCTTGACAGAAATGAACTCATCTCCTTGTACCGGGCATGCGAGATTGCTTTTATTGCACCTATAAAGGATGGTATGAATCTGGTCGCAAAGGAATATTGTGCCTGCAATATCGACGAAAAAGGGGTGCTGATACTCAGCGAATTTGCCGGTGCTGCTCAACAGTTTCACCAGGATGCAATTTTAGTAAATCCCCATGATATTGAAGGCATGGCCAGGGCTATTTACAGGGCATTTAATATGCCTTTGGAAGAAAGAAATCAGAGAATGCGCAATCTGCGGGAAAACGTTAAAAATAAAGATGTCTTCTGGTGGCTCAACTCTTTTTTAAGGGCTGCCATTGAAAAGGATTTGTCAAGTTTTCCCCAGGTAGATGAATATTATCCCGGTAAACCAGCCAGTGAACCTGGGATGTGAACTTTTTTGTCACGGGGGGAATAAAAAACTCTGACAGTTTGTACTAAAGTTTCAGGAGCAACACCCTTGAGTTCCGTTCAAAATTATATCCTTTCTGTTCGGTTCTAATTTTTCTGTTGGATAGGTTTGCCATTCCCGGGTTTATTTTCGATCTTCATTATACCACCATATTTCTTAAAGTATTTTCTGGCTTCCGACCAGGTGTCGTGACTGAGGTTCTTGCCCGCCAAAAGTGTACCCCAAGTTGGGGAATCTTCTTCACCCACTACTGGAAAAACGCCAAACGTAAGAATATCAGTACTGATTAGCTTTCTACTGTCTTCGGCGATCGTTATACAAGACACTTCTGCAAGAGCTTGGATCGCTTTATCCTTGTTGTTGAATAAATAGAAAATTATTGGTTCAAGATTTTTTTGAGATAAAGGTAAGAAGTAAGCTTCGCCGTCGGTAGCCGTATCACATCTTATACCAACGTTGTCAGCCTCCATCAATTTCCCGGAGCCGGATGATGAAGATTTATTTGTTGGATGTTTTATAATATAGATTATTAAAAAAATAAAACCCGTAAGAACTATAACTACGATAAGATCTTGATTTCCCATAATTCCAACTCCTTTATGAATTCATCCTTGTTCCCAAGAATTCTTAATAAAAACAATACAAAACCGCTCTTCAAGTTTAAAAAAGCTCATTATCCAGAATCAAAGATGAGAGAGAAATCATTCCGACAATTTCTCCTTTATCTTCAACCGGAGCTCTTCGGATGCCGGCACGATAAATCAAACGGGCTGTATAGCGGATATCCATGTCGGCCGGAACGGTGATAATCGGTTTTGTCATAATTTCATAGACATTCACATCGTCCGGGGAGCGGCCTGGTATTATCACCCCTTTGATAAAATCCTGAACCACCAGTATCCCCCAGGCATCATTTTCATGCCTTTTTTCGACAAGAAGCGAAAACACTCTTTTAGAACGCATGATGGCAGCAGCTTCCCTGGCGGTGGCCATACCGTCAATGGTCAAAATCTGTTTATGCATCACGTCCCTTGTACGAACTATTTTAATATTGTCTGTTTCCATAACCATCTCCTTTTATAAAAAATAATTGCTTAAAAATAATTGCTTAAAAATAATTTTTCTGGACCTCTTGTTTAAATTTTTCCATCTGGCTTTCCAGGCCCACAACATGTTCAACCGGAAGCACAAAAGCTATGCCTGTACCAGGCTTATGGAATTCTCCTGATTGTTTTATTGCGTCCAAAACTTTAGTGACAGTATGCTCTTCAACAAGGAACATGATAATGTCGGTTTGTGCCTCCAGCGTGAGGCCAAAAAAAGTTTTTGCTTCATGAATACCGGTTCCCCTGGCTGGTATGATCGTGGCTCCCGTGGCTCCTGCCCCTTTTGCCGCATCAACAACCTTGTCAGTGATATCGGATTTTACCGAGGCGAGTATGAGTTTAAAGCGCATTTTTGTTCTCCATGTATTTAATTTTGCGTTGAGTTGACCAATGCATTAATTGAGCATAGCCCATAACTGTTATAATGGGAAATAGACTGGCAAAAGCGATAAGACCAAACCCATCAAGGGCTGGATTTCGTCCAGGAACAGTAGCAGACAGTCCAAGCCCAAGCGATGCGACTAACGGTACTGTAACGGTAGAAGTAGTTACCCCACCCGAATCGTACGCCAGGGCAATGATATTTTTAGGAGCAAATATGGTTTGTACAATAACAATCATATAGCCCGCAAGAATGTACATATAAAGTGGTGTGCCAGTCACAATCCGAAAGGTTCCAAGGCTGATGCCAAAAGCAACACCAATGGCGACTGTGATTCTTAGCCCCCATGGTTTGATGGTTCCGGCGGATACCTCGCTGGCTTTAAAGGCCACTGCAATGAGAGATGGTTCTGCAATGGTGGTAGCAAAGCCGATCATGGCTGCAAAAAGATAGACCCAGCCATATGCCTTCCAGTCCGCCTGGGTAACAATTTCTCCCGGGCCATAAATAAAAGCCGGATCCGATAACTGTGTCGCCATAATATTGCCAAGTGGGAAAAGTGCTTTTTCAAGTCCAGCAAGAAACAGAGCAAGTCCTATGACAACATAGACACCGCCTACAATAAGACGGCGCAGATGGGGAATTGTCTGCCTTAAAACCAGGAGCTGAAAACTGACAATCAGGATAATTATCGGCAATACATCTCTACAGGTGCTTATCAATATTTTACCGAATTCATATATAAATTCCATTAAATCCTCCCTTTTTTATCAAAAAATTATAAGCCCATACCCCATGACAAAAATCATAGGAAGAAGAGAGGCAAAAGCGATGAGTCCAAACCCATCCACAAGGGGGTTTCGTCCTTTAATGGATGAGGCAAGCCCCACACCAAGAGCTGCGACCAGGGGGACCGTGATGGTGGATGTGGTGACCCCACCGGCATCATAAGCAATACCAATGATTTCTTTGGGAGCAATCACGGTCATCAACATAACAATAACATAACCACCGATGATCAGATAATGAATCGGCCATCCCCGTAGAATGCGCAAGACCCCTATAAGAATTGCAAGCCCCACG
>JAFLJU010000440.1 GCA_022712835.1 Desulfobacteraceae bacterium | reverse complement strand
TTTAGGAATACTAAACACCCACTGTCGATGGGGGACGTCTTTTAAAACATTTGTGAGCAACCATTCTCCATATTCAACCACCCGTTTCTGGTGGCAGGAGGGACAGAACTGTCTGCGCTTACAGGAAAACGCCAGGAGATACTCATGTCCACATTCTTCGCATTGCACTCTGGCAAATCCCATATGGAAATCACCGCAATCCAGGTATTTATAGATCACAGTCATGACATAGGTCCGCCAGAAACCCAGACGGGGTGCATACATATCATCCCACGCTCGTTCCAGTTGTTCGAAATGATTTTCGACGCACTTGTAATATGCGCTTGCCTTAGGATTACGCTGCTGATAAACATCAAGATTATATGCTGCTGACTGAGCCATGGCGAAACCAATAAGAATGATAAAGTTTTCGTGTCTGTCTGGTTGGGGATTAGAATCTGGGTATAGAGCATAAAGCATTTGTTGAAAAAATACAACGATATGGTGAAATATATAAACAAAAACATGCTGACGGATAAACCGCAGATGTTTGCATTAGCCGCAGATCCTAAACATTGGACGGCGGACACTGCAGTTTTAAACGCGTGGTAATTTTTAGCTCTAATATGGGGTATTTTAAGAAGCCCCTCGAAATTGCATAGTTTGATCTAAAGCGTGAGCTTGTCGATAGCTCAACTTTGATAAAGACGTTAACTTGTAACTATGGGTATAGTGTTGTTAGGTGAGTTTCATTTAGGGATTACCACATTATCATCTTCATAAATTCCATCTTTAGCAGTCGTATGGCACGCAGAGCAGTTCGATAAAGAACCAATGGACTCCCGTTTTAGAACACTCAGGGATATTTCATGATGTTTTTCTATGATATATGGGATATCTGTAATTTTGAAAGGAGTTTTGCCCTTCAAACTCCGCATAATTTTAACAGCCCGTTTTGCTGAGCTGTATTCTGCACTACTCGATTTTAAATAATCTGCAATGATCTTTCTTGAATCGTTATCCAGTTCGATCATCTCTCCGAAATGGTCATCAAGGTTTGCGAGTATTTGTACCCAAGAAGCTGAGGGTAATAGTCCGGGCTGATATACAAAATGGCAAGCACCGCACTCCTCTTCGTAGGTCGAATTGTTAATTTGTCTCAGATAACTTTTATGGTGATCCTCCTCTCTATGGCGTTCCCGCTTCCTTTCCCGATGCCTGATGTTGGTATTCTCATCATCATGGTCCAAGATTTTTTGATACCATTTCTTTTCTTTGTGGTCGTCATCGGCCACAGCTAAGGACAGCGCTCCATTGGAAATGATAAGGACAAAAAACAGGAATATAATGGATTTTGTTTTTTTACTCATTTTAATATTTCCTTTATTTAAAAAAAACATCATTGTTGAGATTTAATATATATCTTGTGATCCACAAGCGAAAGCGAAAGAATATGCCCCTTGATGAATTTTTGTTCACCAAAAATAGAGACCAGGAGAACGCCATCCTCAACCGGATCAACCTTGTCCACGGCTTCCATCACCAGCTTTTCTTTGTCTTCTTCCATAATATATGCATTTGCTTCACACATAGTTTCTTTACTCCTTACTTAAAAATGACAAATGTGTATCAATGAGTTCATCCACCAGTTGGGGCAGCGGCAGCCCGGTCACACCGACAATGGCGACATTTTCCTGGGTCAAGGGCAAAAGTATTTTTTGGGCATCGGACAGACAGACCGCTTCTGCCATGGCACAGCTGACTTCCCCCATCATGGCATGCGGAATGATTATGCCCATAGGCCCGATAATTACATCTGCTTTTTTAACGGTCCTGACAATAGCGTTGCTGCCAGAAGCACCTTTGTTTGCTCTTGCTTTGAGCATCTGGGCCGTTGCAATGGCATTGGTACCCAGAGCAATCACTTCCACCTTCTCATCAAACCGCTCCTTGAGCCGCTTGATAATCGTAGAACCGATTCCACCACCCTGGCCGTCAATAATACAGATCTTTTTCCTATAGTTTCTATCCATAACTAACCTTATTTATTCATACAAACGCTTCAACTCATCCTATCCGACTGTGTAATCCATTTTGATTGGGATAAAAGACTGGTTTTCCGGTTATCTATTGCATACAGGACATCCCTGCATCCCTAATGGTTTTTCAAGACCGCTGCGGGCAAGAAGACCCGCATCATTAAAAAGATCCATTGTCGGGCCATCAGCTGTAATTTTTCCTTTATGCAGGACAATGGTTCGCTCGCACAAATCCAAAGCCATATCTAGATCATGGGTGGCGATAATTTTGGTATGCTCAAATGTTTTTAAAAGATTGATGAGACGTTTCCGCGACATGGGGTCCAGATTGGAAGTCGGCTCATCCATTACCAGGACGTCGGGTGAGACGGCAAGCACGGTTGCAATGGCAGCAGCACGCTTTTCACCACCAGACAATTTATATGGCAGACGATTTATAAGATGTTCAGCACCCACGGTCTCAAGGGCATGGAGAACCTTTTTTTTCACTTTGGATTCATGCATCCCAAGGTTTATCGGGCCAAAAGCAACATCATCAAAAACAGTTGGCATAAATAGCTGGTCGTCAGGGTTCTGGAATACCATACCCACTGATCGCCTGACGGCTTTTATGTTTTTTTTATTTAAAGGATAGTCACCGATGCGGATATCTCCTTTGGAGGAAATCAAACACCCGTTTAAATGAAGCAGCAAGGTGGATTTTCCGGCACCATTTGCCCCTACCAACGCCACTGACTCCCCATGTGTAATCCGAAAGGAGATACTGTCTATCCCGACAGTTCCATCGGGATAAGTGTAGTGAAGGTCATCAGCTTGTACAATATGGTGGCTCATCAGAAATACTCCGCAATCAATTCACCAATTTTCAAAGGTATATTATAGGATCGAAAACAAACAAACAGCAATGACCAGGTGAGCACAAACCGTATCTCGTTAAACCCGAACTTCATGGGCCGGTTGATACGGATATGCCCGTCAAATCCACGGCAGCACATGGCCAGGTGGATACGCTGGGCACGATCCAATGTTCGTAACAGCAATTGCCCGATTAAGGAGACAAAAATTTTAAAATGCATTCCACTTGAACCAAACGAGCGCAGCGATCTGGCCCGGACCATCCGTGATGCCTCATCAATCAGTACAAAAAGGTATCGATACAAGAACAGAAGCTGAATCACAAATGGCTTGGGAACACCCAGTCTCTCAAGTGCCATGCATACGGCATTGAAACCTGTCAGGGAAATCAGTATCAAGGCTGCGCTTACTGTTAACCCAAACCGCATCATGATGGAAAAAAAAGAGATCCATCCGCCTGAGACACCTAAAGATCCGATCTGTACAAGAACCTCCCTATCCATGAAGGGATTAAAAATACCGATTAATATTGCAAAAGGTGCCACCAATACCATCTTTTTTAATAAATAGTTAAACGGCAGTTCACCTAAAAGAATCATAGCCATGGGATATATGACAAATGGAATCATCATGGAAATTTCATACTTTCCCAATGAAACCACCATGCTGACAAATATCAGTGTCGTAATAAGCTTTGCCCGGGGATCAAGTTGATGCAGACCGGTTGTACCGGACGCCAATGTGTCCATATAGCCTATATCAAACAATTTATTTTCAAGAGTTGCCATATTCATAGAAACATGGGCCGGGACATTGCCCTGCCCATGTTATTTTTTCCCCAGACATGTATAGTTATACTTTTACTACCTTCCTGCGTTTAATAACAAAACCGATAAAAGCGGCCAGACAAAGGGTCAAAACACCGCCCACAAGACCGGACATGGATGTTCCGGGATCAACAGCCGGCCAAGCCTGTGTTGTTTCTTCCAAATGGTCTGTTTTACCTGATTTGAATCCATAATCGGGTAAAAATGCGGTTTTTTCCTGAATCGCTGCCAAAGAGGAATAAAGACCCTTTTCCGGACTCTCCAGCTCTTCGACTCCGGCTGTTTTAAACATGGCCCACTCCAATCCGTCAGGATGGGCAGAGGCAAACCAACTCAAAGCACAACCGGTAACCAGGGTGGCGACAACAAAACCTGTCAAAATCTTTTTGATGGAATATCCTTTGTTAACTTGCGATTTTATTGATGACTGTAAAATTTCAGGTCGGCTTTTCCACACAAAAATCACCACGGCAGATGTAACCAAACCCTCTACAATACCGATGGCCAGATGAATGGGTTGTACCAGCAAAACAAATGTTGTGAATGGAAGCTCTGATATACCTGAGAATAAGGTCTGAAGAACCACAAAAAAGGCCCCCATCTGCAATCCTGCAACCGCAGCAATGGTTGCACCTATGAGTATCAATTTTTGAGAAGGCTTGTCTCCTACAATTTTTTTATAAATAAAGGGATAGGCAACAAAGCAGGGGAAGAATCCAAGGTTAAAAATATTGCATCCCAGTGCCAACAGCCCTCCGTCGGCAAAAAAGAGTGCCTGTACCGTCAGGACGGAAGCCATTGTCAAAAAAGCAGCATAAGGTCCCAGCAGGATTGCTAAAATCATTCCTCCACCAAGATGACCGCTGGAACCTGTAGCCGGTATGGTAAAATTTATCATTTGAGCGGCAAAGATAAACGCACCGATCACCCCCATCAGGGGAATTTTACTATCATCAATCTCTTCTTTTACTTTTTTTGAACAATATCCAATCAGGCCAGCTGTAGCGACCCACATAGCCCCGCCCACTGCCGGGGAAATCAAAGCATCTGCCATATGCATAATAAAAAACTCCTTATAATTTCATAGAAATTAAAAAATTATTTTCTTACCCCGCATACAAAAAAACCACGCAAAGCCGGTATAAGAAAATACGCAAACCTTCGTGGTCAAATTAGTTTTTATAATTATAAAATAAGCAATAAATAACAGCAGACTTCATGCCAGCCAATTAAATTCATTATCAAATAAGATAAAACCTGTCAGCTGTCAAGCATTATATTTTTGATAAAATTACCCTTGATTTATTAATTGAGTTCAATTACTTTTAACAGGATATTTTCAGGTATCCACTATGTGGATAAAAAGGGAACCTGGTGCAAATCCAGGATGGGCCCGCCGCTGTAATCGGGGACAAATTCACAATATAGTCACTGTCTGGAAAAACGGATGGGAAGGCGTGAATAGCGAATGATCCGAAAGTCAGAAGACCTGCCTGAAAATCTGTTCCTCTTTTTCGGAAAAAAAGCGGACAATACATACACTATCCGGGGAAAGCATGGGATATCCTGGGTCAATTATTAAAATTGGTCTGGGATTTTTTTCCAGACCATGAAAAATGGAGGTTATTGTGAAGTTTATGTCCTTTTTTTTCATGGTTGCAATCATGCTCTCCATGACTGCAATAAGTTGTCAAGCAAGCGGTGATTACAAGGTGGTACACAAAAATGCCGTTGTTCTTGCCATGTTTGGCACCACCATAGAGCCTGCACTCCAGGATCTTATCAGTATCCAAAACAGCATTGAGGAAAAATTCCCCAATACCAGGGTGCGGATAGCATTTACATCAAATATTATTCGTAAAAAATGGCAGCACCGGGCTGATGATCCAAAGTATATCAAGGCACATCCTGAAATACCCAAAGATATCCTGAATGTTAAAACTCCACTTGCAACCATAGCTGATTTACAAAATGACGGGTATAGTAATATCGTCATTCAGCCAACCCATGTTTCCATGGGGGAAGAATTTCTTGATCTGCACACATATGTTAATGCTCTTATGGATATGGGAACCTTAAAAAAACCAAAGTATAAACCTTTTAATAAAATTGCTCTGGGCAGACCCCTGCTGGGAACCTATGGCACAAAATTTCCATATTCCGATGACATTACAAGGCTTGCCAAAGCAATGGCCCCTGACGTCAAGCTTGCAGAAAAAGAAAAAGCAGGCATTATTTATATGGGACACGGGAATGAATATTTTCCCGGCAATGGTGGAGCCTATCTTGAATTTGCCGCAAAGATGCGTAGGATGTATCCGAATATTGTAACAGTTATCGGTAATGTGGAAGGCTACCCCGGTCTTGAAGATGCCATGGACGCTTTAAGACTGTACGGTGTCAAAAAAGTGATGCTCAAGCCTTTTATGATCGTTGCCGGTGATCACACTTTAAATGATATGGCCAGTGATGAAGAGGATTCCTGGAAATCTATTCTGATCAAAAATGGGTTTAAAGTTGTTACCATCGCCAAGGGGTTAGGTGAAAATGACGGAGTGACGGATATCTTTGTAAACAATGCAGTGGATGCTGCCAGGGATGCCGGTATCGAGCTTAAATAAACCTGCATAGCCGGAGCATGGTATTTGCTCCGGCCATACTAAGGTTTATATGAAACTCCCATGATAACAGATTTTAGGGTTTCAACTATTGCTGTGGACCGCTTAAGTTAAAAACCTAAGTCGGCCCGTGGCCGTTATATGGTTTTACTATATTCAGAAAACTGTATTTTTTTATAGCTTTCGGTATGAATAAATTCCAGCATTTTCAAAAAGACTTCCGGTTCAATATAACCGGGTACTCCGCTTATCTTCTCCGAGTCAGATTTTAAAAAGAACAAAGCGGGCACTCCGCGGACACCAAACTTTTTTGAAATGTGAATGGTGAAATGGGTGAAATGGTGAAATGAATGAAATGGGGTCGGACCAAGCAAAACCACATAAACCATTGTTTATAAAAAAAGTTTTTCCAGAGATCTTCCAAAAACAGCTCTTAGCGACCCCATTTTGATGCCAAAAAGGGTCTTTTAAGAGATCATATCACTATAATCTTAGATATCTAACAATCAAAATGCACACGGGCAAGCCGGTGATTTTGGTGGTTA
>JAFLJU010000359.1 GCA_022712835.1 Desulfobacteraceae bacterium | reverse complement strand
AAGATACCGATCTCTCCTGTGGACTGAACGTGGGAACCGCTGCAAGGGCAGGAATCATAGTCTCCCATGCGGACCACCCTGAATTCTGACAGATTCTCTTGTTCCGGCACCCGTATCAGGTTAAATTCTTTTTGAGCCGCGGCTCTGGACACCTGCTCAATTACAACCGGAGAATTTTGCTCAATAACCCGGTTCACTTCCCCTTCAATTTGCGTAACCTCAAGAGTTGAAAGGGAACGATCAAAGTGATAATCGCATTTAGATTTTTTCCGGTTAATATGGGCGCTGAAACACCGATCGCATCCTATCACCCTTACCATGGCCTGGTTCAATAGATGTTCCGCAGAATGCATTTTTGGATCAACGGTTTTTAGCATGGATTTCTTTGTCTGACGATAGATTTATTCATATCAACTGGACTTATTCAGTTTTGCCATGGTCCCTGGAAAATCCGTCGGCATTTTTGTTTCAAACTTAATTTCCCGGCCCGAATGGGGATGGCGGAATCGCAATCGCCAGGAATGAAGCATCTGACGGTCTGCAAAACTATTTTTCTTCCGGCGGTTTTTTCGATATTGATACACCTTGTCCCCAAACAAGGGCATATCCATGGCACGAACATGGACCCGGATCTGATGGGTGCGCCCGGTGTGGAGACGAACATCAAGCAGACACCCTTTGGCAAACCGCTCCATCACGCACCAGGTTGTTTTGGCATACTTTCCGGTTTCATGGTTCACCGCCATCATCTTTCTTTTGACAGGATGGCGACCAAGGGGAAGAATGATCTCTCCTTCATTGGCAATAGATGTTCCCTCTACCAGGGCAAGGTATCTTTTTTCCACCCGGCGCTGTTTAAATTCCTTTTGGAGAAAGCCAAGGCTTTCAAGGTTTTTTGCCACCAAAATCAACCCGGAAGTATCTTTATCAAGCCTGTGAACAATACCGGGACGCAAAGGAGGCCATGCCTCATCATTGAAAAAGGGGAAATAATCCAGCAAACCATTTACAAGGGTGCCGGAAAGGTTTCCAGGGCCCGGGTGAACCACCATTCCCGGGGGTTTGTCTATCACAAGGATATGATCGTCTTCAAACAGGATAGAAAGATCCATGGCTTCAGGTCCTGGAGGGACTTCTTCCACGGGCTCAGGAATCCTAGCGGTGATGATATCTTCTTGTTTGACCCGGTATCCCGGCCGTTTTTTCATTCCGGACACCTGGACCTCGCCGCTTGAAATGAGATCGGCTGCCTGTTTCCTGGAGCAGGTTTCGACCAAATTAGAAACCACTTGGTCCAACCTTAAATCAATCTGCTTCTTAGGGATAGAAAGTAAAATTTTCATACCTCAAAAAAAAACCGGCAGGCCAGATTACTAGCCCACCGGTTTAAAATAATTATAAAATCTGGTGGTTAATTGAAAAGGTTTTCAATCTCTATCATCATTGATTTTTCATCAACATCCTTTGCCATGGAAAGCTCTTGAACCAGAAGATTCTGGGCAGTATCAAGAAGCTTTCGTTCGCCAAAGGAAAGATCTTTTTCAAGCTTGAGCTGGAATAGATCCCGGAACACTTCCGCCACATCATAGATGGAACCGGTCTTGATCTTGTCCATATATTCCCGGTATCTGCGGTTCCAAGTCTGGTTGTCGGCACCATGTGCTTTTTCCTGCATCACCTTGTAAACTTCCGGCACCTCTGCCACAGGGATCACTTCCCGTAAGCCGACAGATTCCACATTTGAGGTAGGAATCATAATTACCATGCCATTTTCCACAATTTTCATCATGTAAAAATTCATGGTATCTCCATTTATCTCTTTGCTTTCGATTGACTCGATGTAGCCAACCCCATGCGCTGGATAAACAGCCAAGTCTCCTTTTGAAAACTCTTTTTTACCTGAACTTTTCTCATCTTTCTTGATGCTTTTGGATTTTTCACCCATAGATAGTCCACCTTAATTTTTTATGAAAACAAGTTGCCCATTCTCAGGCAGAGAACCATATTTTAACAGGTTTGTCAATAAAATATTTTTTAGAGACCGCGAACAGATGGCGGTTTCCCTGAATTCATTGGATATTTTTGATCCAATATTTTAATAGGGAAAGAAAGTTTTGGTTAACGATTCATCAGAAAAGAGCAAGCGCAGGCAAAAAAAAAAGGCACAATTAAGCAAAAAGAGATGATTAAGAAAAAGAAGGCAATTAAGAGAAAGAGGGCAATTTCCTGACAGAAGATTTTAGCGGCGGGTGTTAACGGTATTCATGGCTTTGACAATCCCCTCATCAAGAATAGATATACAGGCCGTAACAGCTGCTTTAAGGGTAGCATCTATACCCGCTTGTTCATCGGGGGAAAATCGCCCCAGCACGTGCCCCATCACCCCTTTTTGTTTTCCACCCTTTAAGGAACTGGGATGCCCCACACCGACCCTCACCCGGACACACTCTTTTTGACCGAATGACTCGATGATAGACCGAACACCGTTATGACCGCCGTGCCCTCTACCCTGTACAATTTTAATCTTTCCAAAATCAAGATCCATATCATCATGAACAACAATGATATCCGGCAGATCAATTTTATAATAGGCAGCAAATTTCTGGAT
>JAFLJU010000410.1 GCA_022712835.1 Desulfobacteraceae bacterium | reverse complement strand
GCTTTTAACACCTGGCCCGTGATAATGAACCCATCCCCCATTGCCGGTGCCAGAAAATTCACCTTATACTCAATGGAAAGAACCGCCGCCTCCCTGGGCATGAGTGAAAAAGCAGCGTATCCACAGGCACTGTCCAGGGCGGTGGACAAAATTCCGGCATGGACAAACCCATGCTGTTGGGTATACGCTTGGTTGTAAGGCATATGGAGAACCACCCGGCCCGGCTCAATGGTTTCCAGGGTAATTCCGATGGTTTCCATGGCCCGTTGCCGCTCAAAACTCTTGACTACCTTTTCCTTATAATTTTCATCTGCTGGAATAAATTCACTTGTCATCCATTTCTCCAATCCATTGATTTTATAAATGCTTTCCAGATGCAGGCCCCTGGTATCCGATCCCTTGCCAAAAAAGGTTCCCATCTTTGCCGTGACAACCCGAAGGCATTCTGTCAAATTTACCTGTTTAATGTCTGCTTTTATCACGTCACAATGTTGTGATCCAGCAACTTCCAAAATAAAACATTGTTTTCTTTTTGACAAATAATTGAAACTATGGTTTAGCTAACCCACTGAACATTTCTTAAGGTTAAACCATTTTTAATGGTTTAATCTGTCACCATCACCTGTGGAGGTTCGAAGACGATGAAACTTGACAGCAGCTTAGCCGGAACCCGGCTGAGCCCCCACAACGCCCGGATCACCTGGCGGGACACCACCAATTTTGCCGCAGCCATCAAGGACGGCAACCCCCTTTATTTTGACGACATAAACCAGAGTCTTGTGGCGCCGCCCACCTTTCCCGTGGCCGTGACCTGGCCTATCCTAAGCAATCTGGACCAATATATTGAATCTAAGGATTTTCCCAGAGACGCCCTGTTCACCCAGGTCCATTATACTGAACACCTCATCCTACACCGGTTGATCCATCCAGGGGACAACCTGCAACTGACAGGGGAAATTGCCGCCATTCTGCCCCACCGGTCAGGCACCCATGCCGTCATGAAATTATCGGCCACCGACGAAAACAATGCCCCGGTCTTTACCGAATATATCGGGGCCATGCTCCGGGGGGTTGAGTGTATAGGGGAAGCGGGCAGGCAAAGGATTCCCACCCTGCCCGATTTTGATTCCGATACCACCCCGGCCTGGTCCTCCCAGAACAAAATTGACCCGTTGATGCCCTATCTTTATGACGGGTGTACCCATATTGAATTTCCCATTCACACCTCCCCTCAATTTGCCGAAGATGTGGGGCTACCCGGAATTATCCTCCAGGGAACCGCTACTCTAGGCCTTGCAGTCCAGGAGATAGTCAACCAGGAAGCAGGCGGCGATCCCCATCGGATTCAAGAAATTGCCTGTAAATTTACCGGCATGGTCAAACCCGGAACCGCTATTGAAATCTGCTGTTTGGGCACCAAGGAGTATCCCCATCACAAAGATATTTTTTTTAACGTACTCAATGCCAAAAACAAACAAGCCATTCGATCCGGATACCTTAAAATCAAAAAGGAGTCAGTATGAACCCCCGACTTGCAACGGTAAACGATTACATTGAAAAATGGGCCAAGGAGAGGCCGGATCATGTGGCCATGATCCAGCACGAAGACAACAAAAGCCTGTCCTATAAAAAATTTTTATCCCTCATCGATTTTTTCGCCCTGAAACTGCTGGACATGGGTATCCAAAAAGGAGACCGGGTGGCCACCCAGCTTGTCCTGGTGCCGGAACACCTGATCTTGATGTATGCCTGCTTTAAGATCGGCGCCATCATCGCGCCTTTAGATGTGCGACTGACCGAAACCGAAGTGGTCAGGGACATCAACAAAATTGAGCCCAAAGCGTTTTTCTTCTTAGGCAACACCCCGGTAAAAGATTTCAGAGCAATGGGAAAAGCCGTCCAAAAAGGGTGTTCTTCCGTTGAACACCTGGTTCAGTTTACCCCAAATCCCGGGCCCGGAGATATCATTGACAAGGCCGTCAGCATCACAGATCTTATGGACAAAAAACGGTTGCTCTGGCTCAAGGTGGCCGATTTTTTTACAGGGAATTTAAAAAAAGCCTATGCCCAGGTGGATACACGAACCCCGGCCCTGATCATCTATACCACGGGCACCACGGGAGAACCCAAACCCGCCGTCCTCTGCCATGAAAACATCATTGTCCAGAACCAGGTTCTGGCAAAGGGATTTGGCTCTGAGGTTGCCAATGCCAACTTTACCTGCCTGGTCAATCTGCCCCCCAGCCATGTGGGGTGTGTGACCGAAACCTTTATGACCACCATGTACCTGGGCGGCAAAGCGGTGCTGCTGAGGATCTTTGACGCCAAAGCCAGCCTGGAAGCCATAGAACACCACAAAATAACCGTCATGGGCCAGATCCCAACCATGTTCCGCATGCTCTGGAACCTGCCGGAATACAACTCCTTTGACCTGTCCAGCCTGGAGTTTGTCGCCTATGCCGGTGCGGCCGTGGACACCAAATTTCTGGAACGCCTGTCCACCATGGCCGAAAGGTTCGGCACCGGCCTTGGCATGACGGAAAATGCCGGATTTGCCACCTTTACCCCACCGGGTATTTCCCTGGAAGAGATGGCAGGACAAATGGGACAATGTTTTGACAACCTGGCAAAAGTAACGGTTCGAAGCCCCATGGAAGAAGATGGGTCCGCAGGCAGGGAACTTTCCGACAACGAACCGGGGGAAATCTGCTACCACCCGCCCATTGTCTTTTTAGGATACTATAACCAGCCCGGAGAAACCAAAAAGGCCGTCTCCACCGAAGGAATTCTCTACACCGGTGATCTGGGATATTTCAAACAGATGGACGGGTACCGGGCCCTTTACCTGTCCGGCCGGAAAAAATTCATGGTCAAACAAAAGGGATACAATGTGTTCCCCGGCGAAGTGGAAGACCATATTGCCAGCATGAAAGCTGTGGATGTGGTGGATGTCATGGGCATGAAGCATTATTTGTTTGATGAAGGTATCTTTGCCTTTGTCCGTCCCAAACAAGGCAAAGAACTGACGTCCGAAGCCGTCCTGGCCCATTGCAAGACCATTGCCGCTTATAAACGACCCTTGCACGTGGAAATCTGGCCAAGCGACGAAGAGTTTCCCCTGACCCGAAGCACCAAGGTGGACAAAATCCGTCTCATGGAAAAAGCCGAAACCATCATCGAAAACCTGAGACAAGAGGGGAAATGGGATGCCGGTCAAACCCAATAGCCCCGAGAACATGGAAGGGAGGGGCCAGATGCCGGAGATGCCGGAGAAACTAAAGGCCAGGCTCTACCCCGTGGTGCTGGATCTGTTTTCAAGCCAGGATTTCCACGGGGTCAACATCCGGGAAATCAGCCGGCAGAGTGGCATCAGCTCTGGCACCATTTACAAATATTTTGCATCCAAGGAGCAGCTGATCTTTGCCATTCTGGATGAAAAAATCTCTCTCATCGGCCAGACCCTGGAGCGCCATATCGAAGGCATGGACAGCATCCGGGAAATTTTCAGGAAAGTGTTCTGGGTCACCTTTGATTTTTATGACAAAAACCCCGGGCTTGCCGTGACCGCCTTTATAACCGTTCCCATGCGCACCTGGATGCGAGACAAAAGCTATCGCCGCAAGGACAATCTAACCCTGTTAAAAGACCATA
Organism: Desulfobacteraceae bacterium; assembly: GCA_022712835.1. The sequence goes on along the minus strand of JAFLJU010000410.1, from coordinate 340 downwards.
TCCAACGGGCCAGAGACCAGGGAGACATCGATTCCACCCTTTCTTCTTCCCAGATTATGGATGCCTATTACATGGTCTGCCACCGGTACATCCACAATTGGTATTATGAAGGCATGACCTGGAAATTGACGGAAAAATTTGATCCCTGGTTTACCCTGTTCTGGAAAATGATCCTCCCCTTGCCTTCGGGTTAGGACCCCTGAAATAGGACCGCTGAAATAATTTGCGATCCCTAGGAAAACATCCCAGGGATTGAAGATTTTTCCGCCAATGAAGACAACACAATGGTGGTTTTCGTACGGCCAAAGGGGCTGAATTTTGCCACCAGGGTTTCCAGATC
>JAFLJU010000075.1 GCA_022712835.1 Desulfobacteraceae bacterium | reverse complement strand
CCCGAAGGCATTGTGGGCAGAATTCCCTACAGAGGAACGATCCGGGAGAATATTGTCCAGATGGTCGGCGGCCTCAAGGCCGGTATGGGATATCTCGGGGCGGCCACCATTAAAGAACTCCACGAAAAAGCCAAATTTATCCGGATCAGTTCAGCAGGGCTCAAGGAGAGCCATGTTCATGATGTTGTGATCACCAAAGAAGCGCCCAACTACAGAGTCGGGGGTTAGTTAAACACCCATGGCCGATTTAACCGCCCCATTTTACCATTTGCACCTTCATTCGGAGTTTTCCCTTCTGGATGGGGCCATACGCCTGGATTCGCTATTTAAACGCTGCCAGGAGTATGGCATGGATGCCGTGTCCATCACCGATCATGGCACTATGTTCGGTGTGGCGGAATTTTATGAAAAGGCAAACAAGGCGGGTATTAAGCCGATCATAGGGTGTGAAGTCTATGTGGCGCCTAGAACCTTGAATGATAAAACCCAGGAGGACCACAAGGGATTAAACCATCTGGTGCTCCTGGCCAAGGACAAACAGGGCTATGCCAATTTGTGCAAGCTGGTTTCCATCGCCCAGCTTAAGGGGTTTTATTATAAACCTAGGATTGACAGAGAGTTGCTTGCGGCCCACGCAGAAGGGTTGATCGGTCTGTCAGCCTGTCTGAAGGGGGACATTCCCCAGGCGATTTTGAAAAATGATATGGAGGCGGTAGATAAGGCGGCCCAATATTATCTGAACACCCTGGGGGAAGGCAATTTTTACCTGGAAGTCCAGGAAAACGGGATGGCGATTCAAACCAAGGTTAACGCCGGAATTGTCGATTTAAGTCAGCGAATGTCCATTCCCATGGTGGCCACTAATGATTGCCATTATCTGTCCAAGGGTGATGCCAGGGCCCATGAGATTTTATTGTGCATCCAGACCGGAAACACCATAAATAGCGAAAAGCGGTTTAAGTTTGATTCCGACCAGTTGTATTTTAAATCAGCCCAGGAGATGACAGACTCCCTGGGAAGTTTTCCCGGCGCCATAGAAAATACCCGGGAAGTGATGGAAAAGTGCAATGTGGTGTTTGATAAAAAGAGCTATCATTTCCCCAGATATGCCCAGAGTGAAGAAGAGTCCGAGGATGATCTTTTCAAAGAAAAAGCCCAGGCCGGATTTGAAGACAGATTCGCTCTGATCAAGGCCAAGACTCCGGATGTGGATGAGGCTTTGTATCGGGAGCGCCTTAAGTACGAGGTGGATATTATCCTGAACATGGGATTTCCCGGTTATTTTCTCATCGTGGCGGACTTTATCGAATATTCCAACAAAATCAACGTTCCGGTGGGGCCGGGAAGAGGCTCTGCCGCAGGTTCCATGGTGGCATACGCCATGGGGATTACCGCTTTAGATCCAATAGAACACGGATTGATATTTGAACGGTTTTTAAATCCCGCCCGGGCGTCCATGCCGGATATTGATGTGGATTTTTGTATTGAAGGCCGGGACAAGGTGTATCAGTATACCATTGAGCGATATGGCGGGCCTGAGTATGTCTGCCAGATCATCACCTTTGGTCGTCTCAAGGCCAAGGCGGTTATTCGGGATGTGGGAAGGGCTTTGGGGGTTCTGCTGTCCGAAGTGGATGAAATTTCCAAGATGATCCCGGACAATGTTAAAAATCTGGCCCATGCCCTTGAGGAAGTACCGGCCATCCGGACAAAATGTGAAGAGTCCGATGAAAAAACCCAGATGCTGGAAATTGCCATGCTTCTGGAAGGACTTCCCCGGCATGCCTCCACCCATGCTGCCGGCGTGGTGGTGGCGGACAAACCCCTGAACGAATATTTGCCTCTTTTCCGGGGGAAGGAAGGGGAAACCATTACCCAGTTTGACATGAACTATACGGAAAAACTGGGGCTGGTAAAGTTTGATTTTTTGGGGTTGCGAAACCTGACCGTTATTAAAAACTGTATTGCCCTCATTGAAAAACAGGGAAAGGTTGCCCCTGACTTACTCCAGCTGGACTATGAAGACAAAAAAACCTTTGAGCTGCTTCAAAATGCGGATACCACCGGTGTGTTCCAGCTTGAAAGCTCGGGCATGAAAGAGTTGATCACCCGGCTCAAACCCGCCACCTTTTCCGATATTGTGGCCCTGGTGGCCCTGTATCGTCCCGGCCCTCTTGATAGTGGTATGGCCGATTCCTATGTGGAAAGAAAAAATGGCCGGGAAGAGGTGGTTTACCTGTTTGAAGAATTGAAAGAGGTTCTAGGAGAGACCTATGGGGTTATCCTTTACCAGGAACAGGTGATGAAAATTGGCGGGGTTCTGGCCAATTACTCCATGGCAGATGCTGATGGGCTTAGAAAGGCCATGGGTAAGAAGATTGCCGCCATGATGGAAGAGCACCGGGGGATGTTTGTAAAGGGTGCCACTGATAATGGTCATGACCCGAAAAAAGCAGCAGAACTTTTTGATCTCATGGAAAAATTTGGGGGATACGGGTTTAACAAGTCCCATAGTGCGGCCTATGCACTGATTGCCTATCAGACCGCCTATCTAAAGGCCAATTTCCCATTGGAGTTTATTGCGGCTTTGATGACCTCTGAACGGAACAACTCCGATGCGGTCATCAAATACATGGATGAATGTCGGGGCCACAATATCAATGTGCTGCCCCCGGATGTCAATGAGAGTGATGCCCACTTTACCGTGTCCGATGGATCTATCCGCTTTGGGTTAGCAGCCGTTAAAGGGATTGGGGATGCGGCCATTGAATCCATTGTGGTTATCCGGGAAAATGAAGAGGGGCCATACAAAAGTCTCTATGATTTTTGCGAGCGGGTGAACACCAGTAAGGCCAATAAAAAGGTGTTGGAGGCATTGATCAAATGCGGTGCCTTTGATGAAGCCGGGGCAAAACGAAGCCAGATGATGGCGGTTCTGGAAGATGCCCTGGACCATGGCAACAGGATACAGCGGGAAAAGGCAGATTCACAACTGGATCTTTTTGCCGATTCCAACATGGGGGCGGTACTTCCCGTTAGTGTTCCCAAGCTTCCGAATATCGAAGAGTGGGAGGATAATGTTCTGCTGGGTCTGGAAAAGGAAGCGTTGGGGTTTTATATTACCGGGCACCCCATGGATAAGTACGCTGATATTATTCAAAAATTTGCCAATGTCAACACCATCAGTCTCCAGGACATGGCAAATGAGAAAATGATTCGAATCGGCGGAACCATTAAGGTGCTAAAGGTTCATAAAACCAAAAAAGGGGATATGATGGCCTTTTGTGCCATTGAAGACCAGTCCGGCAGTGTGGAGGTGGTTATCTTTCCCAATCTTTACGCCAAGATTCATCCGATTTTGGCAGAAGAACAGCTTGTGATTCTGGAGGCAGAAGTTCAGAAAACAGAAAATATTGTCAAATTGATTGGGGAGAAAATCGTTCCCATTGAACGGGCCGGGCAGGAGTGGACCAGTGGGATTCTCATCGATCTGGATGCGGCAACATTTGGTTGTGAGGTTTTGGAACAATTAAAACCCATTATCGAACGGTATCCCGGTGATTGTACCGC
>JAFLJU010000325.1 GCA_022712835.1 Desulfobacteraceae bacterium | reverse complement strand
GAGGCGATCTTTTTTGTGAGTACTTGGGGGAACGGGTTCTTATAGGGGGACAGGCAGTAAAATATTTAACCGGGACAATATATATCTAACAAAATCGCATGACACATTATAAATTTTAAGATGCAAAATGCACCGGATTTCACAAACTGGGTAAAAGTTTCCATTTACATCAGCACAGCAAGTGGCTGCCCCTGGTTGAAAAAGGCAAGGTTGAGGTTTATGCCGAGTAAAAAAGCTTAACACTAAGATCGGCCGGGATCATCCCTTTCCAATATTTTTTGATAATTTTCAGGATCTGTATCCTTAAACTGCTTGAAAAAGTTGGTACTAGATGAAATCATCTCCCGGCCGTGAGACGGTTTCATCTAAACCTTCCAGGCTCACGGGAAGCGCGTAAAACTCAACCCGAAGTTTGACGGGGCCAGTGATGGTTACATGGTGATAGCGCTCTGGAAAGATGACAATTGGGTGGTCAGGGTCGCAGTCCATGGGATTGGTGGCATCGTCTTCCCAGACAAACTGGCAAGCACCTTCCTCCACCACAAGGAAACCGCATTTGCCCTTGGGGGCCATGTGTTTTGCTAGGATACCCTGTGCAATGGTCTTTTCGGTCATGACAGGGGTGGCGCCAGCCAGTTTTGCTCCATCAGGCAGTTGGGCGTTCTGGTAATTCATGGGTGTTCTCCTTGAAAAAGGTTGGTCGAAAAATAGCTGTAATTTCCGGTGATTATATTATAAGATAATCATTAATACTGATGTTGCACAACAAAAACAGCTCCAAAAATTCTCCCCAAGAAAACTGTAATCGAAGTTAAGCATCATGTTTAAAAAAATGTTTAACCATAAAAGTGAACCGGTTTTCACCGGTTATTTTTAAATTATGCTCCAATCATGATGAAAACAGAACATGACCATAATTGAAATTAAACATCCACAAGAGTTGACTCGTTTACGCCGCCTTACCCTGGCAGTACAGAAGAATTTGCGGCGCACATTGTAGATCAACATTTGCGCTGCCATGGGTTTGCTTCACTCAAAGGGCTGACCTACCAGCGCCAAAATGCGAAACTACACAAAGCTGTGAAAGCCTTGGTAAACGAAAGGTTAGCGCAGCACACTTTAGAACAGTTGCTTCCCATTACTGCCTGCCCTCAAAAAATTGTTGTTAAAAATCAGGTCATTGAAGAACGGGATAATTTTTTTCCTGGATTTTTTTTTAATATTCACATATGTTACACACACTGCAACATATGTCGTTGTAATAAAGGAAATGTTTATGTCAGCATCAACAAAACTATCTAACGCTGTAAAAGCCCTTTGTTTTTTGGCTTATTCAAGTCCGGCCCCCTGTAATAGCACAGTGATATCCAAACAGACCGGTATCAATGCCTCAAAACTCAGAAAATTGTTTTCCGCACTTGCCAAAGAGAATATTCTTACCAGCATTCAGGGCCCATTCGGTGGTTTTTTACTGGCAAGAGACCCTTCAAATATTTGTCTTCAAGAAATTTACTGTGCGTTGGAACATAAAAAAGCATTTCATCTCGATGTCAATAACGATCTGGAACCGAAAATGAAGGAATTCGACTTGATCAATTTGTTTTTTACTAATCTTTTCAGCGAAATACAGGTGGAGATAGAGGATAAAATGAAATTGGTGACGCTGGCTGATATTATTCACCATACTAAATAGTGCCTGGGAGGATCGGGCACGATAATAATAAAAGAGGATACATAAAATGATGAAAGGATGGATCGGTAAAATTCTCCGTGTTGATTTAACAACTGGAAGTATTAAGGACGAGATATTAGACCCACAGGTTGCCAAAGATTATATCGGCGGCAGAGGTCTGGGTATCTATTATCTGAACAAGGAGGTGGATCCCAAGTGTGATCCCCTGTCTCCTGAAAATATGTTGATCATGATGACCGGGCCTCTCACAGGAACAGGTGCTCCCACAGGTGCTCGCTACATGGTGATGACCAAGTCTCCGTTAACGGGTGCTGTCACATGCTCCAATTCCGGAGGGATGATGCCCCGGGATATGAAACGGGCCGGTTATGACGGTATCATTTTTAAAGGGAAAGCCAAAAAACCGGTTTTCCTCTGGATCAACAACGGTAAGGCAGAGCTAAAGGACGCCGGTCATATTTGGGGTAAAACAGTTCCCGAAACAACTGATCTTCTTTTAGCCCAGACTGATTCAAAAGCACGTGTCGCCTGCATCGGGCCAGCCGGGGAAAGAAAGGTTCTTTTCGCAAGCATTATGAATGAGAAACACCGTGCTGCAGGACGATCCGGAGTCGGAGCCGTTATGGGTTCCAAGAATCTGAAAGCGTTGGTGCTGTCCGGCAATGGAAAAATTGAACTGGCAGACCCAGACGGATTTAAATCTTTCAATCAATCAATTTTGAATCAGTATTTAAGTGATGCAAAGAAAACACCGGTGGGTCTCACCATTAACGGTACCTCCGGAGTTGTTGCCGTCACCCAGAAGTTAGGAATCCTGCCTACAAAAAACTGGCAGCAAGGAGAGTTTGAAGGATGGGAAAATATCCAGGGAACTACACTAACCGATAAATACCTGGTAAAAAATCAAGGTTGTTTTGGCTGTCCCATCAAATGCGCCAGAATCACTAAGGTTCATGAACCGGGTTTTGAGGGTGAAGGTGAGGGACCCGAGTACGAAACTGTTTATGCCATGGGTTCAAACTGCATGATCGATAATCTTGCCGCCATTACAAAAGCAAATTATCTGTGTAACGAATTAGGTCTTGATACCATTACCATGGGCGCTACTATTGCCTGCGCCATGGAACTTGTGGACCGGGGTTGTCTGAGTGAAAACGAAATTGGAAGATCACTCAAGTGGGGAGACGGTGAGGCGCTTGTGGAACTGACGCGATTAACGGCTTACCGGGAAGGTTTTGGAGACAAACTGGCAAATGGCAGTTATCGCCTTGCAGAAAGTTACGGTCACCCGGAACTTGCCATGGTATCCAAAAAACAGGAGTTCCCGGGATATGAACCCCGGGGAGCAAAAGCCATGGGACTTGCCTATGCCACATCACCCATCGGCGGCTCACACATGCGCGGAGATCCAGCATATTTTGAAATTTTCGGAACCACTTTTTCCATGGATCCTTTAAGTACGGAAGGCAAAGCGGCTCCGACAAAGTGTGTTCAGGATTTATCGGCCATTGTGGATGCCGCAGGTCTATGCATCTTTTTCGGAGCCAGAATGCTGGCGGAAAAGAATTCGACCATGGCACCCAAAGGTATGTTGCAGTATCTGAACACAGCAACACAAGCAGATTATACATTAGAAGAATTGATTCAGGCCGCAGAACGTATTATCAACGCAGAAAGAATGTTTATAGTCAATGCCGGTTTTGACCGAAAAGATGATACGCTACCGGACCGTTTAACCAAAGTCCCCATGCCATCCGGACCTGCAAAAGGCGAAGTATGCGATCTGGATACTATGTTGGATGACTACTATAAAATTCAGGGCTGGGATGAAAACGGTGTCCCTGAAAAAGAGACCCTGGAAAGATTAGGGTTATCACATTTGTAAATAAAACCAAAGTGTCTATCCTGGGATGTAATATTTCAGGATGGATACTGATAATCAATCATTGCAAAAAAAACTTCGAGCATATGCTTATCATTTGGTTTATAAAGGTAAGGTATTGATCAGTTCGTCCCTTCAAAAAGCTGACCCGGATACAATACATAAAATACTGAGAGTTTAAAATGGGTAGATGGCGTCCTCCTAGAGCAAAAGGTTCCAAGTATATCACCCCGGAAGGTGCACAAAAATTAACTGAAGAGGTTCAGCACCTATGGCGAGTTGAGCGACCAGAGGTGACCGATAGAGTTTCGAAAGCTGCTGCACAAGGTGATCGTAGCGAAAATGCCGAATACATTTATGGCAAGAAACGCTTGCGCGAGATTGATGGCAGGATTCGATTTTTAACGAACCGTCTCGACGGGATGACGGTGGTCGATCATATTCCTGAGGATCAGGATAAAGTTTATTTTGGTGCTTTTGTTACCCTCGAGGATGAAGACGGGGAAGAGGTCGAATATCGTATCGTTGGACCCGATGAGTTTAATGTTGGTGATGGAAAACTTAGTATGGATTCGCCCCTAGGCAAAGCAATATTAGGAAAACGAGTGGAGAATGAAATCAAGTTTTCTTCACCAAAAGGAGTGAAAGTTTTTTATATATCGAAAATTCGTTATTCTGAACATTCACCTTAATCGGGATTATTCCGGGCTGAAAAATTTGTGAAAGTCCGGTCCCGGCATTGGAAAACCAAAGGAGATACATGATGAGGTTTAAAGGCATAAATCACCTGGCAATGGTGACATCAGACATGGATAAAACTATTCGTTTCTGGCGTGATCTTATCGGAATGCGACTTGTTAACGGTTTTGGAAAGGATGGATTCCGACATTATTTCTTTGAGATAGACGAGAAAAACACCATCGCATTCTTTGAATGGGATGGTGCCCAATCTGTAGAGCCCAAAGATCATGGCGTACCGGTTAAAGGACCGATCGTCTTTGATCATATTGCTTTTGGTGTAGATTCAAACAAGGAGGTCTGGCTTTTAAAAGACAAGCTTGAAGCTGCAGGATTTGACTGTTCGGGCGTGATTGATCATGGGTCAATTCATTCCATTTATTCTTTTGATCCCAATGGCATCCCAATTGAATTTTGTTATGAAGTCGAGGGCCACGATATGCGGAAAAATCCTGTGTTACGGGATGACTCTCCGCCGGCATCAGCCCTTGAAGGCGCAGAGCCTCAACCCGGGAAGTGGCCGGAAGTCACCCACCCGACACCTTTGGAGAAAAGGCATATCATACGATGATTAACGAAAACGGGTAGAATGTCTGATCCCATTTTCAAACCCTGTGAAACTCTTCACAGATAAAAAGGGAGATTCCATAATATGACGACGACAATCCGAGCAAATGACACCATCCTTAAAGAACTTGCAGAGACTGCCAGGGCCATGGTTGCCCCGGGCAAAGGTATCCTGGCTGCAGATGAAAGTAATCCAACAATAAAGAAACGATTTGATACGATCAATGTTGAATCCACACAGGAGAACCGGCGATTCTACCGGGAAATGCTGTTCACCACACCTGGGCTGGAAGACCATATCAGCGGGGTAATCCTGTTTGATGAAACCCTGAGGCAATCTGCCGCAAACGGCACGCTTTTTTCACAAATTTTATCTGACAAAAACATTATCCCTGGCATAAAAGTGGACAAAGGGTTGACCTCGATTCCCAATACCATGGAAGAAACAGTGACACAGGGCCTGGATTCTCTGTCAGAACGTCTTGAAGAATACAGGGCGCTTGGTGCCAGATTTGCCAAGTGGCGGGCCGTCATCCGGATTGGAACTCATCAGCCCTCCCAACTGTGCCTTGCGCTGAATGCACATTCCCTGGCAAGGTATGCCGCCATTTGCCAAAGCAAAGGGATTGTTCCTATCATTGAACCTGAAATTCTCATTAACGGCAGCCACACCCTTGAGCGTTGTGAACGTGTTGCCCAATGGACCCTTGACACAGTATTTGAAGAACTGACCCTTCAGAGAGTCTTTCTGGAAGGCATGATCTTAAAACCCAGCATGGTGACACCCGGGGATATTTGTCCGGAAAAAGTGGACCCTAAGATTGTGGCCCAATCCACCATCAAGATATTCAAACGCAGCGTTCCTGCCGCAGTGCCGGGAATTGCATTCCTGTCCGGCGGGCAGAGTTCAAAGCTTGCCACCATCCATTTAAATGCCATGAACAAAAAGAAACCCCTCCCATGGGAATTAAGTTTTTCATATGGCAGGGCGCTGCAGGAGGACTGCCTTGCTGCCTGGAAAGGGGAAAAAGCAAATAAAGGTCTGGCACAAAAGGTTCTTTTCCACCGGGCCAAATGCAATGGTGCGGCCCGCTTTGGAAAATATTCTTCTGAAATAGAAAACCAATAACCCGGATGGAAGATATGTGACCATTGATCCGACCTTGAAAAACTTGCCTCCCAGTTTGAACTGATCTATAATACCAACTATTTTATTTTACTCATTACTATTTTTTAGGAAAATCCATTATGGGCAATCGCAAGGAAATCCACGACCGAGTTTTAAACGCTACCAACAAGGACGAACTGAAAGAAGCATACAGTGAGTGGGCGGATGCTTATGACCACGATCTAATCAACGTAATGGGCTACGTCGCTCCGACAATTACCGTTAACGAATTTCAATCCCACTTACATGACCACCAGGTTGCCATTCTCGATGCCGGATGTGGGACTGGTCTGGTTGGTGAACTTCTTAGCAAAAAGGGATACCAGAATATAGATGGCTTAGACTACTCCCAAGAGATGCTGAAAAAAGCGGAGGAAAAACAGATCTACCGGAACCTCACCCAAGCAGATTTAACCTCCTCACTGAATATCCCAGACAATCAGTACGACGCTGTAATCAGTGTTGGAACATTCACCTGCGCACATGTAGGACCGGTAGCGTTTAACGAGTTGCTTAGAGTCACAAAACCTGGTGGACACATATGCTTTACTGTACGCGATACAGCCTGGGAAGAAGATCAATACCATCTTAAGATGAATGTTCTTGAAAAAGAGGGACGATGGAAGCTTATAAAAGCTGACACCGCAAATTATATTGAAAAGGAAGGTTCCCAGTGCAAAGTCTGTGTTTATCAGGTCACTTGATTGCGTATCAATGATATAACCGATTATTTCAGGAAACAAGGTCTGTTTCTGATAGTCATATCATTGGGCCTGTTTGCCTCCTGTGCTACGATGAACACGACTCAGCCTGCAACTGATCTCAAGGCCATAACAGCAGAAGAGAATGGAACACTTCTGGCAAATTTTTCTCCTGTTTTTATGATCGAACAACCTGAAAAGCCCTATAATCTAATTGGTACACCGATGGCGCAGGTAACTAAAGATTTAACCGAAAAGGTATTTGTTAATCCGGAAAAGCCCACCATCTACTATGAGACAAGACGGTTTCAAACATCCCGGTCAACCTACACCAATTTGGTATTCAGGGTTCATTTTGAAAAAGTGCCTTTAAACTTTTTCCCGCTTTATCTGGGAGCGGGTGAAAATGTGGGATTACTTGTAATCGCGACCTTGAACCTTAAAGGTCAACCTGTTCTTTATACGCTGGTGCATACCTGCGGATGTTACCTTGCCTTTATTCCCACATCATATATGCCGGAGCAGGCATTCCCAAAAAGCTGGGATAAAGGCAGGCAAACAGTCTATTCAGAGAATCTTCCCGGAATGCTCAAATACCCCCGCTTTGATAAAGAAATCAGACTGGTGCTGACTCTCCGGAATGCAACCCACAGGATAAAAGATGCCTGGTTGTCGGACAAGAAATCTCTTGGGCCATATCTTCTGTCAACGGCACCTCTTGCCCCCCTGGACTCTCTTGAAACCCTGCCCCTTGGAGACCGGAGGTTCACCTCTTTTTATGAAATATCTGGTCCGAGGACAGATTATGTCAAATCAAGTACGAAAATATGGGAAAGATTTTTTATGAGTTGGTGGACCTTTGACTGGCGTATCGGGGAAGATAAAAAACTCGGGAAAAACAAAAATGACAGCATCCAATTTTATACCAGCCTTCCCCCCTGGAACAGGGACGCCTCGGACATGCGCGATTTTAAAACTTTTTTAAAGTTCTGGGGCTGGAATTTGTGATACTTTGCGATATTTTTGAGTATATTTCGTTCGATTTACAAAAACCGACCTGTAAATATCATGATTAACAATAGAAATATTATTCTAAGTCCAAAGTTAGTGAGGACACTCGCGCTGTCCCCACCAATGATCTCTGAGGCGATACTGCCCGGCGGCACCTGATCTAACCAACATTTCAAGCCGGAAGTGCTTTAAAATAATTATAAACTTTTTTCAGCTTGGGTTTTTGCTTTTGTTTTGAATACTCTGCACTGCCAAATTCGAAAAATTTTACTTTTTTAATTCCAACGAAATTAAAGAGAGCCTTTTTCATTAGCGCTTTGTGAGCATTGTTCAAAAAAAATAAAGGGTAGTTTTTGGGGCCCTTCATGGTTGAAATACAAATTGCTGATTTTCCTTTGAGCAGACCTTCGTGGGAATATTTACCTTTATTTCGATATGCGAAATTCGTTGAAAATAATTGATCAATGTATCCGAGTAACATGGCAGGGGGTCTTCCCCACCATATTGGATAGATAAAGACCAATTTGTCGGCCCAAAGAATCTGCTCTCTATAAGCTGCAAATTTCTGATCGATGTGCATATCACTGCGTTTTTTGTTCTCATCAAAAAAAAGAATCGGATCAAACTCTTCTTTATATAGATCAATGACTTTGATCTCATTTTTGCCTTCATTTTCCGATATACCTTTGAGCGTTTGCTCAAGAAAAGCATAGTTTAAACTTTGATGATTCGGGTGTGTGTATATAATTAGTATGTTCATGATATCTCCTTTATGTTATCATTTGATAAGTAAAATAGCGCAGGGGGAACTGCTTGTCAAATGATAATTATCAATTGACAAGCAATGTACCCTGGAATTGATGAAATCTTGAGGGAAGATTATGGATAAAAATCATTTTTTTCAGACGGTTATTAATTTTATCGGCAATGTGCATTCCAGTACTCATTTCCTGACAAAAGATGCCCGTTCTAATAAAATCACTCCCCAGCAGTACTCTATACTGGAGTATGTTTTTTTCAATAAAGCGGTGACGACAAGTCAGGTGGCCGATTGTTTAAATATTTCCGTACCCAATGCCAGCAGGGAACTTAAAAAACTTTTCAAGTTAGACTTTATTGTAAAAGAATCCAATGTGAATGACAGGCGGAAGACCACAATAAGTCTATCCGAGCCGGGACAAAATCTTATGTTACGCACATTTGAAAGAATCCAGAAGAATTTCTGGAAACAAGCGGGGGAACTGTCTGAGGATGAGATGAAATCCATTATATCTTCGATGGATGTTCTTGGAAAAAAGGTATTCTTTCCATATTGATCTTGCCTGAAGGCTTTGATGTTGATTCGTATCACACAAAATTCCGGAGACAGCATACATAACTCTAATCGGGTAGCCGGGGGTTTTTCTCCCCAAAAAAACTGGCGGATGAGATAAGTCTTTTTTTAAATATTATCCAACAAACGAAAATGCTGTCGGATAAACTACAGGTTTTCATGTTATAAGCAAAAAATGATTGAAAAAACTGTTTTTAAAATTATTGAACTGATTGCGGGAAATACGGATGAAATTTTTGCGTTCGTAGATGATATAAAAACCAAACATCCAAAATTGGACAACGACAAATTAGCAAAAAAAGTAGCGATTAAAATAAAGAAAAAATGCGCAATTCAAGGGGGGATAATGGCCATTCCCGGTGCAATTCCTGGCGTTGGATCCATGATTCAAATTGGAATTTCATTATTCGATTTTTCCCAATTAATCAAGAATCAAGTTTATCTTATTTTTTCAATTGGATATTGCTATGGAATATCTGACACAGATAAACTTAAACGTGTAACCCTTAAATGCTTTGGTTCCACTTTAGACATTGATACGGTTGTGGATTTTGGCAATCCAATTGGGGAAAAAATGGTTAAAAACCTGTCAGACAAGGCGATAAGATTAATTATTAAAAAATCACAAAAAGCATTAGCAAAAAAGTTTATTTTTAATTTAATCCTGAAGCTCATCCCCTTTGGGATAGGTATCATATTGGGATCTATCTCACATTGGATTATTATCAGAACGTTTCAATTTAATTCTGTCAAATTCTTCTATGAGTTAATGGAGCAGGATGAATCTTTACCTAAAACTGAAATAATATAACAAATCACTTAACGCCAACGGTGATCCTCCCACAAAAAACTGGGAGTTGAATTAAATAATCGGTAACTAGGCGATAATTTTTTTTCATCATAACAAACGGAATATTTATGAGATACACTTTGTATCAAATTGATTCATTTACCAAGGAACGATTTGCCGGAAACCCTGCCGGAGTTGTCATTAATGCAGACAATATGGATGAAAATACCATGCAGAAGATTGCTCGGGAAATGAACAATTCGGAAACTGCTTTTATTTTTGATGGGAAACCAGGGGAATATGATGTGCATGTGCGTTTTTTCACTCCGCAAATGGAAGTTCCCATGTGTGGGCACGCCACGATTGCCGCTCATTATGTTTTGGCTGTTGAACGCATGTTGCCGTCACAGCGGTTGATCCAGAAGGTTGGTGTCGGGTGTTTGCCAGTGGATATCATTAAACAAAACCAGGATTATAAAATTGTTATGACCCAGGGCGATATCCAATTTGAGGAACCGCTAAATCAATTGTTGAGGGAGAAAATAGAACTGGCCTTGGGTATACAAGAACGTGATATGATTGAAAATGCCCCCATTCAAATTGTATCAACCGGTCACAGTAAGGTCTTTATTGCACTTAACTCTTTTGAGACATTGAAAAAACTGACGCCTGATTTTTCACGATTAACTGAAATTAGCCAGCAAATCAAATGTAATGGATATTTGGTGTTTGCTCCACAATCACCAAAAGCAGATTGTCTAATAAGCGCCCGGATGTTTGGTCCAGCCATGGGTATTAATGAAGATCCTGTAAATGGAAGCTCAGGAGGTGCTTTGGGGGCCTATTTAATTCAACATGGCTTACTTCTTCCAACGGATGGTCAGAAAAAGGTGAATTTTAAGGTGTATCAGGGCTTTTCCGTAGGGAGAAAAGGCATAGTAGAAGTGGAAATGGAATTAAATGAACAGGGGCACCCCGAAATCGGTCGGATTATCGGGGATGCTGTTATTGTGTTTAAGACTACAATCGATTTATAGGAAGATTTGAAATGAAAATGATTCAGACAGAACAATCACCCGTTCCTGTTTCAGGCCAGCCACTTGGTAACCATGGCGGCATATGTCATATTCTCAAAGGGTTTTACCAGGTGATCCAGATACGGATCATTGTTCTTCATTCCCTGGATGGATTCGATAAAATGGATGCTTTCCTGCTTACAATCCAGAAGGGAAAGCTCTGTATGTCAGGGGTTTTTTTTGAAACAACAAAATGCCGGGCCCCCTGTAACCCGACCTAAATGTTGTGTGAGAATTATAGGATTTGCGGCAACTCTGACGTACTTGATTCTATACAAATGACTGATTTCAGCTTTTTTTCAAACCATATTGTTCTGTGAGTTCAGCTTTTTTGTCCTCGGGAATAGAGGTGATATAGCGTTTCCAGCCAGGGCACCAATTAATATGCCATCGCCATACCCGCCCTAAAAAGGATCCATGATTCTTGTCATATGTTGCCCGAAACTTGCATTTTTCACAATTGTGTTCAGCCATTATCCGTCTCCATATTCATTTAAGTTCCATGCCTGACATCTGTTTTTGTGGCCTGGGACTGTTTACACAGACCCGGATTTAAGCTATCAAATCCAGAAACAATGGGCCATGATTTTTTTGTACCAAACGAGAAAAAGGAGCATAAAACCCGACTTGAATTTAATCGAGCGACTTCACCCATACAGTCGTCACTGCACCCGGAGACCGGACTGATTGTGTTTCCAGATATTTTGCACCCAGTTATGGGATTCCCAAAGATCCTGTAACCGGGACAATATATATTTAACAAAGTCGCACAACACATTATAAATTTTAACATGCAAAATGAACCGCCTTGAAAAATTTAGGATATTTACAGCATCCCTTTTATCCAGGCCTATAAACCAAATAATCAGGCGCCAGATAAATTCCCTGTCCGGCAAGATTTTGAATTCTGTAAAGATAAGCCGCACCGGTTAATATATGTTTTGCAACATCAACAACGGTTCTGTTCTCAGGCTTTTCAAGGTAGGAGTGTTTAACCCAGGAATTAAAAGCGCCCATGGATGGGCCGCACCAGATTTGATAATCCATCTCACGGCCTTTTTCTCCGATATTCGACCACCTGGAAGCCAGACCCAGATACCATCTGAAGATAAGCGCCATTTTCTTTTTGGAATTATTTTCAGCTTTTTTAATCTGTCTTGGATCACGATGATTGAAAAAATCAATTGTCATTTCCCAGATTTCATCAAGGTTTTTTTTGAAAATTTGTTTTTCAATGATTTCCCGTTCCTTTGCCGGAATTTCTTCTATGGAGTTGTAATCGGTATACAGGTTGTAAAGCTTCTGCGCTCTCATGGCAAACATGGTGCCGCGTCTCAAAACCTGAAGTTTAACGCCCATCTCAAACATATCCGATGCCG
>JAFLJU010000074.1 GCA_022712835.1 Desulfobacteraceae bacterium | reverse complement strand
GTGCCAGGGTGGTGGTGGAAATGGTGGATAATGGAGATATTATTCAGTTTTTAAATGACATTAAAACCGAGGTGGAAGCCATCAGCGATTTCCCCGATTCCGTGGAAGATGTCATTGTTAAACGGATCAACCGGACAGACCCGGTGGTCTCCATTGCCGTTACCGGCCCAATGGACCCGGTTCATCTCAAATTTTTCTGCGAAGATTTAAAAGATCGGATCAAGCAGATCGATCTCATTTCCCAGGTGGAGGTAAAGGGCTTTTCAAGCCAGGAGTTTGCCATGGAGATCCCCCTTTACGAGATGATGCGTTTAGGGATTTCGGTGTCTGACATTGAGTCTGTGGTCAGGGCCCAGAATATTGACATGCCCGCCGGCAGTCTAAAAACCCAGGATGCCGATATTTTAATCCGGTTTTCAGAAGAGAGAAGAAGTGTCCGGGAACTGGGGGAGCTGATTGTGGTTTCCAGCGGGACCGGGGCCCGGATTCGTCTGGCGGAAATCGCCAAAATAACAGACCAATTTAAGGATGAAGAGGACAAAATTTTGTTCAACGGCAGCCGGGCCGGAATTCTTCAGATCAACAAGACCAAGACGGAAGATGCCCTGGATATCATGGATGCGGTTACAGCGTTCCTGGAAAAAGAAAGGGAAATGGCCCCTCCCGGTGTCTCCTTTGTCCTGACCCAGAACGTGTCCAAAATTGTCAGGGACCGCCTCCAGATGCTGATCAAAAATGCAGTCCAGGGACTGGTGCTGGTCTTCATTGCCATGGTGATCTTTTTCCCCTTTAAATTTTCCTTCTGGGTGGTCATGGGGTTGCCGGTCTCCTTTGCCCTGACCTTTTTTGTGATGAAACATTTGGGGCTGTCCCTGAACATGCTTTCCATGGTGGGACTTTTGATCGGGGTGGGGATTCTCATGGATGATGCCATTGTCATTGCCGAAAATGTGGCGGCAAATCTGGAAAAGGGAAAAAGCGGGTTCCAGGCCACCGTGGACGGGATTACCGAAGTGGCCCCCGGGGTATTTTCTTCGTTTCTGACCACCCTGTTTGTTTTCGGAGCCCTGGCTCTCAGTATGACAGGGGATATCGGCAAGGTGCTCTATGTGATTCCCGTCATCCTGATTCTCACCCTGTCCGTGAGTCTGGTGGAGGCATTTTGTATCCTGCCCCGCCACCTTGCCCATACCCTTTCCGCAAATGGGAAATCCATGAAATCAAATCCACTGAGGACCAAGATCGATCAGGTGCTGGACTGGATCAAAAACCAAATCCTTGGCCGACTGGTGGACCTGGCCATTGATTATCGGTATCTGTTCATAGGCCTTGTGGTCCTCACCTTTATTGCTTCCATATCAATGATTGCCGGCGGCGTTCTCAAGGTCCGGGCCTTCCCGGAAATTGACGGAGATGTGATCCAGGCCCGGATTCTTTTTCCCCAGGGAACCCCCCTTTCTAAAACCACCCTTTATGTGGACAAACTTACAGATGCGGCAAAAAAAATCAACCGAGATTTTTCCCCGGACCAACCCGAAGGTCGCGACCTGGTGGAAAATATCAGTGTTATGTATAATACCAATGCCGATGCCGGAGAAACAGGGCCACACGTAGCCACGGTCTCCCTGGATCTTTTAAACGCCGAAGTCAGGACCGCCACCATTGATCAGATCATTCACCAATGGCGCTCCCTTACGGACAATATGCCCGATGCCATTGCCCTGGCATTTAAGGAACCGTCCATCGGCCCCGGCGGCCTGCCCATTGAGATCCGCCTCAGGGGCAATGACCTGGATGAACTGAAACAGGCCTCCACCCGTCTCATCGACTGGCTGTACAAATACCAGGGGGTATCCGACCTGTATGATGACCTGCGGCCGGGCAAGCCTGAGATCCAGGTTTCCCTGAAACAGGGAGCCAAATCAAAGGGATTCACGGCAAGTATGGTTGCAAGCCAGCTTCGGGCAGCCTTTTACGGCAGCAAAGCCAGCGAGATGATTGTCAGGGAGGAATCCTATGAGGTCAACCTGAGAATTGCGGACAGGGATCGAAATAATATTGCCAGCCTTGAAAACTTCTATCTCATCAGCAGTGAAGGAAAACGGGTTCCCTTAAGTGCCGTTGCCGTTGTCACCCATGAACGGGGCTATGCCGGAATCCGCCGGGTAAATGGTATCAGAACCGTCACCGTAACAGGAGACATAGATACCAGTCTTGCCAATGCCGCGGATGTGATTGCCGATACCCGGGCCAATTTTTTACCTGAACTGAAAAAAGAGTTTCCCGGCATCACGACCGGGCTTGAAGGCCAGGAAAAAGAGATGAAAAACTCCATGGGGGGGATGCTCAAGGCCCTTGGAATTGGTATCTTCGGAATTTTTTGTCTCTTAAGTTTTCAGTTTAAATCCTACCAGGAACCACTGGTGGTCATGATCACGATTCCCTTTGCCTTTATCGGTGTGGTCTGGGGCCATCTGTTCATGGGTCTTGAGCTTGCCATGCCCAGTATCATGGGCTTTATCTCCCTGGCAGGCATTGTGGTGAATGATTCCATTCTTCTGGTCTCCTTTGTCAAAGCCCACACGGCAATGGGCGAGACCGTGGTCCAGGCTGGAAAACTGGCATCCCGGGAACGATTTCGAGCGGTGCTTTTGACCTCGGTGACCACCATTTTTGGATTATTGCCTTTGCTGGCAGAGCGGTCCCTCCAGGCCCAGATCCTGATTCCCCTGGCAAGTTCCATCGTTTTCGGACTCATGGTGTCAACGGTGCTGGTGTTGCTGGTGGTTCCCAGCCTCTATGCCATCCTGGGGGATTTCAACCTGATTCGCATTGAACAACAAAAAACCCAAGATCAATGATATCCATTTTAAAGATTTTTTATTTTAACTTGGCTATCCGACCTTGATCCAGATACAAAGGATTAATGAACCTAAGGTAAAATTTGATAAATAGGGTTGCCACTAGCAAGCCAGCCACCCGGTATGCCGCTTTGGTCAAAAGCGCATAGGGACGTAGTACTTTAAGTATTTTGAAAAATTCCACCATTTTAGGCAGCATACTGCTGATCAACCAGACTGCAAATAAAATGACAATGGCATAAATCGAAATGCTGCTTGACAGTACCGAAATGATGGATGGCGTAAGAAAATAGCTTGCCACACCGAGGGACAAAAGTAACGGAATCCATAATAAGGGCATACATTTTAGTGCCTTACCAAAGGTAGACTCGGCGACTTTCAGCTGGTCAAGATAGTCCTTCGTCGGTTCTTTCATCCAAGGAGCGATTGCCAAAAACTTCCATGAATCACTTTGATTTTCTACAGTTTTTGTTTGTCTGACTTGCTGGCAGCTGGTTTCGTTCTTGAATTTTTGCAAGTCATCCCGGCTCATTAGATAAGCATCCAACATCAAGGAGCATGCTTCCACTTCGGTGAATGCATCTAAATCCGTACGCATTTTAGACAAGCTATCCTGTACAACGGGATGTACACCGAAATCTTGTAAGCTGGTCGCAGGAATAATCTCATCCGGGTCTTGCGTGTTGGCGGCGTTGACCCAATGCACCTTTCTAAATCCTAAACCTTTGCGCAAACTCAGGAGTGCAATGTTGTTACCGCCATAACTACCAACGAGACGCAACAGCCCTTCGGTTCTTATGCGATCTTGCAAAACGCTGGTAACCCGCAACAAAACAGATAACGGGCCTGTGTCCAGTTGGTTTACCATATCCATTTGCCCCGAAGCATCGCTGACGATGAAACTAGTACAATCATTATCTATAAGGCTATCCACCCCCTGATTGTCGTATACGCCACCATCCACTAATTCTGGGCGAATTTCATGGCGTTTCAGTTGCTTTTTGGTATCATGTTGCTGTTTTGGTGGATCATAATAAAGTGAACTGATCGCCATGGGGTCGAATAGGGCAGGAACACAGGCCGATGCAGCCACTGCGTGTCCCAAGGGGAACTCTTGTTGACAAAAAGTGATGTCGGCGTATGCAGTAGCCCGACGCAAACGAATGGTTTTTTTGTCAATCTGATGGGCTGTCGGGTCCTTTAATGGTTTTTCACCTTCAGATGACTCGCCGTCTATGGGCGGTTCGCCCATGGATTTGGCGGTAAACTGCCAAACGCGACCGGTATTCAGTGAGGTGGTATTAAGCACTAGGATGGGAACCTTGGCGCTCCGGTTGGTGTTGTGTTGGTTGGGGGAAAAATCACTGGGACCATCGGGCGGATTAATTTTTAATAGTTGCATCTGGATCGGATTGCCCGAACCCTGTAGCAGGTTTTGATATAGCCAATCGTTATACAGCTCACCGATGCGGTCACTGCGGGAGTAATTAAAATTAACCATTTTCCAATTTGCGGAAAAACTTGAAAACGTTGCCATGCGTATGTTTTTTTCAGTTGCCTTGAGAAAATCAATTTCGATTTGTTTGACAAGTTCCACGTAATCTTGATCGCTGATTTCCGCATCCGGTTTACTTTCCAATATTTTTTTTACATGGAGGTAATATAACGCACCGATAATAGAGCCGCCTGATACCGTTGAAATGACCTCCACATGGCGCAGCAAAGCTTGTTCCGCCATTTGCGCCAATACCCCGATGTGATAGAAAGAAGCGCGTAATCCGCCCCCGGAAAGTCCAAGGCCCAGCCTGTCTGCTTGAGAAGAGATAGTTTTTGACATAATTTCTCCTTTATTATTTAACCAACCGACATGAATTGTTACACCAACCTTAAATAGCGTCAGACGCGATTGATTTTAAGGTTCATTTGCAATGATTAATTCAGTTACTGATTATCTTTGATCGATTTTTGTTCATCCGCACCCCCACACCATCAAAAAGAGAAGAAACCTCGTTACGCTTGATTGCTCGAGCAGATAGGATATTAATCCTGGTGCGAACAAAAAACTATCATCAACGAGGTGAAACATAATATGACACAAGGCGTATTACCGTTCAAGTACGAAGAAAAAAAAATGACACCGGCATGACAGCTGGCAGGTTTAGTCCATGCAAAACTTCCTGTAACTTATTTCAGGGTATGGTTTTGCACAGATTTGTTGATAAAATTTCTGGCATTTTATTCAAGGGTATGCTTTACTAAACTTTCTTTTAGAGTTGTTTTTTATTTCGTAATTATTTTCTGTTTTTGGTTCATTTATTAAGAAATTGTCTGACAAGTCGTTACACATCAAACCGTATGGTTCCACAATTCCGAGTGGTCCATAATTTCAAGGGGAATTTTGACCATGGCCCTGAAAACCATCATTATTGATGATGAACCCTTTGTTCGAAGCGATCTTTCCAACATGCTTTTATCCTATGAAGAGGTCGAGATTGCAGGCGAGGCCGGGAACCTTGTCGACGCCAGAAAACAATTGGCCAAAACCCGATTTGATCTGGTTTTTCTGGACATCTGCCTGCGGGGAGGGACTGGATTTGAATTGATTCCGTTTATTAATCCATCGGCCAAAATTGTTTTTATCACAGGCCATGATGAATATGCCATACAAGCCTTTGAGCTCAATGCACTTGATTACCTGCTCAAGCCTGTGTCCCGGGACCGCCTTAAAAAAACCCTCATGCGGATCGAACCCGGGATGGGAAAATCTGGCCCCGGGTCCCATGATCATGGGATTCTGGTCCATCTGAATTCAGGCCATCAGTTTGTTCCCCCTGATAACATTGTGGTGATTTTATCTTTGGGGGGGAATTATATTTGTGTCCATCTAAAAAATAATGAACGGCTGATTTGCCGAAAAACCCTTAAGGAATGGGAATCTCTTCTGCCGGATTCGGATTTTCTTCGTATTCATCGTTCCATTATTATTAACACCCATTGTATAAAGCGCATCTCCCATGAGAGGGATGGCTCTTCCCGGGTGTTTCTTTTCAATCAAAGCGAAGGCTACAAGGTCAGCAGGCGGTTGGCACCCCGTTTGAAAAAACGAATGTTAATGCTGTCATCCAAGAAAAATACCCACTAACCGTTTAACACAAATTTTCTGCCTTTTGTCACAAAAATATCCAAATGCAATCTCTTTGATCTATGCTTGATGGAAACACCAAAAATGATAGTAAACCCTAGGGAAAAATACAAACAGATGAACAATATTCGCTCTCTTAAAACATTATTGGTGGATGATGAGCCGTTTGTCCGTGCAGATCTTCGCTATATGTTGTCCCGACACCGGGAGGTTGAGGTGGTTTGGGAAACCGGAATATTTGATGAGGCCAAAAAAATATTCCAGGAAACCTCCCTTGATCTTGTTTTCCTGGATATTCAACTGAGAGGTGGAAACGGTTTTGATCTGATCCCCTATATTAATTCTGACGTCACAGATCTCATTATCATCACTGCCCACGAAAAATACAGGAAAAAAGCACTCGAGACAATTGCCCTTGATTTTATTGTAAAGCCTGTTACTCAAGAGGGGCTTGCCCTGGCAATAAAGCATATATATCCTATTGATTAATAAGATTAAACCCGTTATATCATCAATGCTGATGACCTTTGTTATCTTAAGCACCATGGGGTCAACTTCCCATATCCGGGTTAGATTCTATTCTTGTCCCATAATAACCCGATAAATGTGATAACCCAGGTGCATACTTTTTTACAAAAGGGAGCATGATGATGGCCCTGTCCGCTGTTCCGGCAATTTTCTCCAATCCTAAATCAGCAGTCGCAGTTCCCCGTGGCAATTACCAGGTGCTTGTTGTGGATGATGATCCAGATATTCTCCAGGTTGTGGAGAGTATTTTTATACAGGAAGATATAAGCTGTAAGACGGTTTTAAATGGGCAATCCGCCCTGGAGATGGTCGAATCGGGCTTTATTCCAAAGCTTATTCTTTTGGATATCATGATGCCTGGGTTATCCGGCTATGATGTCTGCCGTATCTTAAGGAAAACATTCCTTGCCTCTGAATTGCCCATTATCATGTTAACGGGAAGACGGACGGTTGAGGCTCTTTTGGAAGCGTATCAATCCGGAGCCAATGATTATATCCCAAAACCTTTCTCAAAGGCGGAACTCATCGCAAGAGTCCGGTGTCAACTGGAGTTGCAGCAGGCCTATGGAATCCTCAAAAAAAATCTTTTGCTGGAAAAAGAGGTAAAAACGCAAAAACAAAAAAATGAAACCGCAAGGATTTTGGCAGAAAAAGAGGGAATGGAGAAACTGCGGTATCAGATTAACCCCCATTTTCTTTTTAACGCCCTGGCATCCATCCGGGGAGCGGTTATCAGTGATACCGAGGCTGCCCACAAAATGATTTCCCACCTGGCTGAGTT
This sequence comes from Desulfobacteraceae bacterium, assembly GCA_022712835.1. Next base: position 6,393 of record JAFLJU010000074.1, on the reverse strand, counting down.
TTGCCGGCTATCCCTCTCCCAGGGGACACGGGAGACCCATACCATAGACCGGGAAGTGGCCACCATTGAACATTATCTTTCCATGGAAAAAATGAGATTTGGGGATTATATGAATATCGGGATTGAGATCGAACCGGAAATAAAAGGGGCTGTCATACCGGCCTTTATTCTTCAGCCCCTGGTTGAAAATGCGATCAAGTACGGCACCCTGACATGTCCGGATTTCCTTGAGGTGAAAATAATCATAAAAACACAAGGAACAGGTGACATTTCTATACAGGTATCCAACACGGGTTCCTGGGTTACACCGGCTTCTCATAGCCTGTCCACGGGTATTGGTATTAAAAATATCAAAGAACGATTGAAAACGATTTATTCCGGCAGGGAACGTGTCGAACAAAAAATAGATGATGGACTGGTTCGCATGATTATTATTCTGCCCAATATTTTTTAACCCCGCCTGGCACAAATTGCCTAGCGATTAGCACCTGACTCTTACCGCTTATCACAAATCTCCTACCGTTTATCACTTACCACTTGAAAGTCAATTTCAGGTGAGTCTATCAATGGAAAATGCCATTTTTGTTTTCCCCATAAAGAGGGGGAATGTAACCCAAGGGGCGGAGCTGCGTGCAGGAGAATCTCCAAAAAACGGCTCTGCTAAGGATTTTGGAGAAAGGGCTGCCAACGCTAAGGTGGCATAGGTAATGATTAATTCAGCCATAGGTCATATCACCCGACAATTGAACCAATACCTTGGAAGGACTTTCAGTCTTAATGAGGATATTGCTTTGATATCAAATATCGCAGAACAGGATGGGACTGTCGCGGTGAATGTGAATAACAAAGTTGCCGTATTCCTTGTCAATGTTGAAAAAGATGAGACACCTGGGTATTTCAAGGAACAGGGCTTTTTGGGGGGGCAAGAAAATATTATCACCCATCCGCCCCTGCATTTGAATCTGTTTCTGATGTTTTCAGCAAATTTTGGTGGACCCAATTATCCGGAAGCCCTGAAATTTCTTTCTCACACCATTGGGTTTTTCCAAAAAAATCCGGTGTTCACCCGCCAGAATTCTCCTGATCTTGATCCAAGAATTGATAAGCTGATTCTAGATATTGAAAACTTAAATATAAAGGACTTAAGCAGTCTCTGGAGTATCATCAGCGGTAAATACCAGCCTTCTGTCCTCTACCGGGTGCGGATGCTTACCTTTGACTCCCGGGATGTGAAATCAAAAGTCCGGTCCGTCTCTGATCCAACAACTTCTGTTAATATGCAATAGGACTTAGGTTATGTCGGCATATAAACTCTTATTTAAAATAGTGATCCGCCATGGGTATTATTCTAACCCCGTGGCCTGGGAACTGGATTTTTTCCCCAGTGGGACTTGTCAAAAGATAATCAACAATGCCGGATTGATTTTGAAAAAAGAAACCAGTGGTATCAGCTTGTTTTTTAATGAAGCAAGTAGGGAGGTCCTAAGGCTTTATGCCGCAGATCCCTTTGAATCTCTCTCCTTTGATTTTAAAGTGTTTTCACGGAATCCTGTATTTGAAAATTTCACACAATTGCCCGCTTCCCCCAAAAAAATTCTGTTTTTCGGGGGAAGTACCGCCTTGCTTCAAGCCGGCGGAGATTACCGGCTGAGCCGTGATCTGTTCGTCTCTGACTCGGATTTAAAATCATTGGAGTCAAGGCAAATTGCCCCCATGCTAACCCGAACAGAACGGCTTATCAGGCCGTTGTGTATTCTTTCCATTGACCCGAAAGAGGCCACCGGGACTTTGTTTGATTCAAAGGAGTATTTTCTTGAATTTGGCGTCAGGCGAACAATCTGGAAATATTATCTTTTGGGAAAGTATACAAAGCAGGCCATTTCCATTGTTGATCTGGCCAACAAAATTGTGTTCAGCCAGAAGAGCAATGAGAGGATTTGGGGCAACATGGATGCACAGGTCTTTGAATCGGAAAACCCCATACCCCTCACCCAGGTGCCCCTGTGTCAGTTTCAATTAAATAAGCAAAGCGCCAATAGTACCAGAACCCTTGTCAAAAGACTTCCGGCGGCATCTTGTGACCAGCTGGGCCGCAGAATGAACAAAGAAAACCAAAAAGAGTATGTTTCGGAGATTTTTATCAACCCCTAATTTTAAAGAGAGGTGAATATGGGAGCCATGAAAACACCAGGTGTTTATATCGTAGAAAAAAACGCCTTCCCCAATTCCGTCGTCGAGGTTGCAACAGCTGTCCCTGCTTTTATCGGGCACACAGAATTTGCTGAAACCAGAAAGGGCAAAAAAGATTTGCTAAACAAGCCCTGGAAGGTCTCTTCCATGATTGAATTTAACCAGTATTATGGCGGGGGACCCGATCCTGTATTTGGCATCAGTCAAATCGGTTCCCCGGCCGTTACCCCGGTGGCTCCTGTCACGTCTCCTCCGGCCGACGCTGACGCTGCTGAAGGCAAGGATGTGCCGGTGGTACCGAAAAAACCGCCGGTGGTAAAGGCCGGTGATGCTTCCAATGACGGAGATCTGCCGGATCCGGATTTTAATTTCATGGGCATTGGCTATCAATTAAAACAGGAAAAGGGAAATTATCTGCTTTATTATGCCATGCAGTTGTTTTATCAAAATGGTGGTGGCCCTTGCTATATTGTTTCCGTTGGCAATTATGAACAAAAGATTGAAGCCCCGGCTCTGACAGCGGGCATCGGTTCCCTGGTCAAGGAGCAGGAGCCCACAATGGTGCTGATTCCCGAAGCCATTCTTTTGGAAGATGCAAATTGTGTCAGTGTCCAGCAGGCAGCCTTGCAGCATTGTGGCGATAAAATGAAGAACCGGATTGCCATTCTGGATATTCACAAAGGATACAGAGACCGCAAGGATATTGCCGCAGATCCTGACAAAGGGGAGAAAGAAGGCAGCTGTATCGACAATTTTAGAAATGCCCTGGGAATCAATTTTCTTAATTTTTCAGCCGCTTATTACCCCTGGGTGAATACCACCATTGTCCAGGATGCAGACTTGGGATTTGAAAATCTTACAATGGATGCCAGAAAACTTTTGCTGCCGCTTATTGAAGTGGAAAAGGGAATCAGCAAGGAGACTGCCGAAGACCCTAAAAAAGTGCAGCTGGCAGCCGAGCTGAATAAGATGGTGGATCCCAAATTGGACCCGGGTGAAAAACCCCTGCTCAACACCACCTTGGTCGAGAACTCTTCTCTTTATAAATCGATTTTAGAAGAGATCAAAACAAAACTGAATTTATTGCCTCCAGGTCCCGCCATGGCAGGAATTTACACCATGGTGGACGATACAAGGGGGGTTTGGAAGGCGCCGGCTAATGTCAGTCTTAATTCGGTTGTTTCCCCTTCGGTGAACATTACCCATGAAGACCAGGAAGACCTGAATGTCACCCCCCAGGGCAAATCCATCAATGCCATACGCACCTTTATCGGCGAAGGAACCCTTGTCTGGGGTGGCCGAACCCTGGATGGAAACAGCCTGGACTGGCGGTATATCCAGGTCAGAAGAACCATGATCATGCTGGAGGAATCCATCCGGCTTGCCACAAAAGCCTATGTGTTTGAAAACAATGTGGCCAACACATGGGTCACCATCAAAAGTATGATCCGTAATTTTTTAACCGGTATCTGGAAACGCGGAGGCCTGGCCGGTGCCAGCCCGGATGATGCTTTCAGTGTCCATGTGGGACTGGGTGAAACAATGACCGGAGATGATATCCTTGAAGGGATTTTAAGGGTTACGATTCTTGTGGCACTTGTCAGGCCTGCAGAATTTATTGAGATCACCTTTCAGCAGCAGATGCAGAAATCATAAAAAAAAATCATACCCCAATCGTTAATATGAAAAAGGAGATATATTATGGCCGATGATGGTTCCGCACAATCCAAAACGGTTTGGCCTTTGCCAAAGTTTTTCTTTGAGGTGAAATGGGACTCCGAGGTGATGTCTTTCCAGGAGGTGTCCGGTCTGGATATTGAGGCCCAGCCTATTGAATACCGGCATGGTGACAGCCCGGAGTTTTCAGTTATCAAAATGCCGGGAATCAAGAAATCCGGGAATGTGACCATGAAAAAAGGAATTTTTAAATCTGACAATAAGTTCTGGGACTGGTTTAACCAGATTAAGATGAACACCATCAAACGGTTGCCGATTACCATCAGCCTGCTGGATGAGGCAAAGGCACCCACCATGGTGTGGACCCTTGCCAATGCATGGCCAAGCAAGATAACCGGCACCGATCTAAAATCAGAAGGCAATGAAGTGGCCATTGAAAGTATAGAGATTGTCCATGAAGGGATTACCATCGCAAATGCCTGATAATACTTCTTCAAAATCGGATACCTATTATCCGCCTTCGGCCTTTTATTTTAAAATTGAGTTTACGGCAGACAAGGGCCAGGACACTTCCTTCCAGGAAGTGTCCGGACTCAATGTTACCATTGAGTATGACCGGGTGGCGGAAGGGGGGGAGAATTTTTTTTACTATCTCCCCAAACCGCCAAAATATGACAATTTGGTCTTGAAACGGGGTATGGCAGACATGTCCTCCCCCCTTGTTTCCTGGTGTTCCGGGATATTGGGCCCGGACTTTACCAAACCGATTGAGCCCAGGACCCTGAATGTGTTTCTTCTGGACGAACAAGGAGACGCTTGCCGGGCATGGAATATCGTCAATGCCCTTCCCATAAAATGGCAGATTGATGGTTTCAATTCCACCAAAAATGCGGTGGCCATTGAAACCATTGAGCTGACCTATAATTATTTTACAAGGGAAGACAGCAAATATGGCCATTGAAATAGACGAAATGGTAGTCAAAGCCAGAACCGGCCCGGGCTCAGGATCAGATTTGTCCGGAGCAGCCCCTGGCCAGGGCCCGGCGGGAAAAGAATCCTCCCGGGAAGAAGAGAGCAAAAAAGCACAGGAGGCCGATAGGGAGAGGGATATGCTTAAAAAACAACTCCTATTAGAATGCCGGGAGATGATCCTGGAAATTATTCAAGACCGGATGGAAAGATAGGGGAAAAAGACTCATGGAATCTGCCAAGGGAGATAAAAAAAGGCTTTCCATTTCCCGGTGTACCGTTGACGGGGGGATCATCAGTGTTCAGGGAGGCGATGCAAATCAGTTTGATGCCATGCTGAACCCCACGGATTATTCCCATGATCGGGCCATAGACTATAACAAGACAAAGACCATGGGTCAGCTGGGATCTGACCAGAAATTTTGTGCTATCAAGCCGGAAACCCTTTCCTTTAAACTTTTGCTGGACGGCACCGGTGCCATCAAATATCCCGGTAGCGCTTCAACACCGCCATCGGTTAAGGATCTGCTCAAAAAACTACATGATATCACTTATGACTATAAAGGGGACCAGCACGAACCCAGTGTTATTCAGGTGCTCTGGGGGGATCTGATTTTTTATGGTCGCCTGACCTCCCAGAAGGTCGAAAACACCCTGTTTAAACCCCAAGGGGATTCTTTAAGGGCCTCGGTTTCCCTTAGTTTTGAAAGTTTTATCAGCAACGAAGAAGAGGCCAAGCAAGCCAACAAATCTTCCCCGGACCTTTCCCATGGGGTTATCTTCAAGCAGGGAGATACCCTGCCCCTGCTGTGTTATAAAATTTATAAGGATGCCTCCTATTATGCAAAGGTTGCAAGAGCAAATAATATTATTAATTTCAGACAAATCAAATCAGGCACCCGGATCTGGTTCCCCCCTTTAAGGTAAAAAATGGCAAATTCCCCTAAAATAGATGGCAGTGGTCTGGTAAGCCTTAGTATCCTGTGCAATGGCACTCAACTGGATGGTACCCATAAAATTATTTCGGTGACGGTGAACAAAAAAATTAACCAGATCCCCAGGGCAAAGATCATTCTGTTGGACGGAGATATGGCCAAGGGAGATTTTCCCGCCAGTAACGCCGCCGACTTCAAGCCCGGCAGCGAAATTGAGATCAAGGCGGGGTATGATCAACAAAGTGAGACAATTTTCAAGGGGATCGTCATCCGCCACGGTATCAGAATCGCCAGTGAAAACCAGGCCCAGTTGATTGTAGACTGTCGGGATAAGGCCGTAAAAATGACCATTGGCCGAAAAAATGCCAATTATGTGAACAAAAAAGACAGTGAAATCATTGCAAGCTTGATCCAGGGATATGGGGGGCTTACCCAGGAGATTGAGAGCACCACAACCACCTATAAAGAACTTGTTCAGTATTATTGTACGGACTGGGATTTTATGCTGGCCCGGGCAGAAATCAATGGGATGCTGGTCATTGTGGATGATGGTAAAATATCGGTATCCCCGCCTAAAACCGATGCTGGCGCCCAGTTGAGCTTAAGCTATGGAAGTGATATT
>JAFLJU010000376.1 GCA_022712835.1 Desulfobacteraceae bacterium | reverse complement strand
TAGCGATACCGGGGACTGGCGAACAAAGCGCCCGGTGGTGGATAAGGATAAATGCATATTCTGTGGGTTTTGTGCCATTTATTGTCCCATCCAGGTGGTAACGATGCAAGGGGATACCCATTTTGAGGCAGATTTAAGTTTCTGTAAAGGATGCGGAATTTGTGCTAAGGAATGCCCCAAGGACGCCATCTCCATGATATCAGAGGGGGATTTCAAATAATGAATACACAAGCCAAAATTAAAGAGACCGCTAAAAAACAGATTAAAGTTATTACCGGAAACGGGGCAGCTGCCATTGCAGCTAAGCTTGCCCGGCCTGACGTTGTGGCAGCATATCCCATCACTCCCCAGACAGAAATAATTGAGCAGATTTCCAAATTCCATGCCAATGGTGAGATGGATTGCGAGCTGATCACGGTTGAAGGGGAAAACTCGGCCATGAACGCGGTTATGGCCGCCTCTCTTGCAGGAGGGCGGGTATTCACCGCCACCTCTTCCTGGGGGCTTGCCTTTATGTATGATGCGGTTCTGGCCACAGCCGGTGCCAGGGCGCCGGTGGTCATGGTCAATGTGAACCGGGAAACACCGGGTATTATTGCGGTATCATCCGGCCAGCAGGACATGATTTCCACCCGGGATAGCGGGTGGATATTTTTAATTGCCGAAGATTGCCAGGAAGTCATGGACATGGTTCTTCAGGCATATCGCCTGGCAGAAGATTATGACATCCAGGTGCCGGTGATGGTGCATTATGACGGATTTTATCTTTCTTATCTGTCCGAAGGGGTGGATATTCCGTTTCAGGAAGATGTGGACAGGTTTCTCTCTGTTTTAAAAGACCAGCCTGAAAGAACAAAACTTACTCCCGGTGGGAAAATGGGTTGTGGGTCCCATGGTATTCTGGGCGGATATCTGGAATTGCGCCACAAACACATGTCTGCCATGGAAAGATCAAAGGACAAGTTTGATGAGATCGACAAAGAATATGAAGCTATTTTCGGAAGATCCTATGGCGGGCAGGTTGAAGAATACAGAATGGAAGATGCCGATGTGGTTTTGGTGGGGTCTGGTTCCATGTGCGGGACCATTAAAACCGTGATCGATAAAAAACGGGAACAAGGGGTCAAAGTAGGTCTTTTGAAAATGAGAATGTATCGTCCCTTTCCGTCTGAAACACTGATAGCTTCCCTTAAAGGCAAAAAAGCCATTGGCGTTGTGGACAGAAGTCTTGCCTTTGGGTTTAAAGGCGGTCCTATTTATACAGAACTCAAAGCATTTGAAACACAGCTGGAAGGTTCTAAAATGATAAGCTTTCTGGATGGCATCGCCAATACAGACATCACCACCGACAATGTGGGACAGATGATTGATACCATTTGTGATCTTGCCGCAGGAAAAGAGGTCCGGGAAGTCACCTGGGTGTGTTATCCAGAAGCCCATGAAGCATCGCCAAAAACAGGAGGGCAATAAGATGGCCGAAATAAAGAAAATCAAACCAACTAAGATCCTGGATCATTTTGTCCATGAGGATCCCTTTTCCAAGGGAGTGGCATTTTGTCCGGGTTGCGGGCTGGAATTGTTATTGCGACTTATTCCAAGGGTTCTAGGCAATGATATTGTCATCACCGGCACTCCGTCTTGTTCAGCACCGGTACTTCTTGGTCAGAATAATCAATCCTGGCATACCCTTTCCTATTTTGGAACCTTGATGACCGGTGCTGCGGCGAATGCCACAGGTCTTGCAAGGTATTATAGAAAAGCAGGGATAGACAACACCGTGGTTTGTTTTAACGGAGATGGAACGGCTGCTGATATTGGATTTGGAAACCTGTCCGGGGCTGCCGAACGAAACGAACCCTTTATTTATATCTGCTATGACAATGAAGGATATATGAATACAGGGATTCAAAAGAGTGGAACAACCCCTTATGGTGCAACCACGACAACCACACCGGTGGGATCCATTCACAAAGGGAAAAATCTTCGCCGGATGAATCTGGCTTTGAAAATGGCCATGCATAAGATTCCGTATGCAGCGACTGCAACTTTGAGTGATCTGGATGATTTGGCGAAAAAATTGAAGAAAGCCAAAGAAGCCAAAGAAAGAGGATTTGCATTTCTGCATATCCTGGCACCCTGTACAACAGGATGGGGTCATAAACCCGAAGACACGATTGAGGTCTGCCGCAGGGCTGTTAATACCAATTATTTCCCCCTTTGGGAAGCGGTTGACGGCAAGATTCGGATGACCAAAACCGTTAAAAAGCCCAAACCGTTATCAACCTATACCGAGCTGAGTAAAAAATTCGCACATATGACCAAAGAAGATATGCAGATACTTCAGGATGATGTGGATTACGAATTTTGCGTTTTGGGCGGGTTGAGTGTACTGGAAAAAGAATGCCAGCTTCCAGTTTCTGCAGAAGATTAAACGAGGAGACTTTAAAATGAGTGAAGTCAGATTTCACGGTAGAGGAGGCCAGGGGGTTGTTACCACATCGAAAATTTTGGCCAATGCCTTTGTTCTAACCGGACAGTTTGGTGCTAGCTTTCCCATGTTCGGATTTGAAAGACGCGGGGCGCCGGTTACGGCGTTTGGCAGATTTTCAGACAAGCCGGTGAGGGAAAAAACACAAATTTACAACCCGGATATCCTGGTGGTTTTAGATCCGTCCCAGAGGACGTGGCCAAACGTTTTTCAGGGCCTTTTGCCCGGGGGAATGATGTTGCTGAATGATTCAAAGGACACAAAGGACATCTCCCACGAGAATTTAAAACGCCTTGCCGTTATTGATGCCAGTAAAATTGCATTGGAAGAGATAGGTTTGGCTATACCCAATACGGTGATTGTGGGGGCATTTGCGAAAATGTCGGGTCTGCTGGAAATTGAATCCTGCTGCGACGCGCTGGCGGATTATTTTTCAGGCAAGAAATTAAGTGCCAATATCGGTTGTGTCAAAAGAGGGTTTGAGGAAGTGGAAATATTTGATCTTTAGGCGGGGGTTCGCAAGGGTCAATGAAGGGATAACTTTTTAATCGTAAAAGGAGTTGTTATGCCTAGATGGGGAATGGTAATCGATGTAAAAAGGTGTATCGCTTGCTGGGGCTGCAGTATTGCATGTAAGGAAGAGCATTTTTTGGCGCCCAATGTATTCTGGAACAGGATACTGATCGGAGAGCGGGGAAAATTTCCGTCATCCAGTAAGCTGATTTTACCGATTCTTTGTAATCATTGTACAGAGGCCGCCTGTGTGGAAGCATGTCCCACGGGAGCCACCTATGTAAGAGAAGATGGAATCGTCGCCATTGACGATGAGAAATGTGTTGGTTGCAGGGCCTGTCTGGTTGCCTGCCCCTACCAACAGAGAACATACTATGATAAAGAGGTAAAAGATCGCGAATATTTCCCGGGTCAGGGAAAAACTCCCCTGGAATTGATAGGGGAAAAATTATATCCCTTTAAGCTGGGGACCGTTATTAAATGCAATTTCTGCACGGAAAGACTCGAAGACGGGATGAAAAAAGGCCTGACACCGGGTGTTGATGAAGATGCCTCTCCAGCTTGCGTCAATATCTGTCCGGTTAATGCAAGGATATTTGGTGATCTGGATGATCCCAATTCCAAGATTAACCGTTTGATCATGGAGCACAAAGGAAAACAGCTTCGACCGGAATTTGGTACCGATCCGGCGGTCTATTACATTGATTAATAACAGGGGGAAACATGACCTATAAAACAGATGAAATTTGGGAAGATAAATGGGTAAATACCACCTGTGGCGTATGTTATTGCGGCTGTGCTGCAAAGGTCCGGGTGGTCAACGGTGTACCGGTAAAAGTCGAAGGGATCAATGAAAGCACCATGGGCGGTGACGGCCCTGGGCTCTGCGGTAAAGGGACGGCAGGCCTCATGTACTACCATGACCCCAACCGGATAAAAAAACCGCTGTTGAGAACCAATCCGGAAAAAGGGATTGGTGTGGACCCCAAGTGGAAAGAGATTGAATGGGATGAAGCCCTTGAGATCATTTCCACCAAAATGACAAAAATCATGGAAGATGATCCCAACAAGATCCTTTTCACCAACCAGACCATGAGAGCCTCCGATGGTCCCCATAACCACCCTTATTTTTATGCCCAGGCCTTTGGGGTGAAAAATAACGGCAACTTTATTATTGGTGGCGGAAGCCTCCATTGTGGTAATGCCTGCCATATGCTGGGTGGTTTGATCCATGGCGCATGGTCCATCGCCCCTGACTGGAGATATACCAAGTATGTTCTAAAATGGGGTTCCAGCAAGGGTACCGGTTCCGGACATTCTGCCATGACCAATGCAAGGCTTAGGGCCGATGCGATCCGCCGGGGTATCAAGGAAGTTGTTTTTGATCCCATGGGCAATTTTGCCGGGGGAAAGGCCACCGAATGGGTTGCTATCCTTCCGGGTACCGATACGGCTGTTGGGTTGGCAATTGCCAACTATATCGCTAATACCCGTGGTGAAATGGATATTCTCTATCTTAAAGCCAAAACAAATTTTCCTTATCTGATTCGAGAAGACGGCACTTATATTCGTCATGCAGAAAGTGACAAGCCCATGATCTTTGACAGCAGGGAAGGAAAGATCAAGGAATATGATGATAAGACGCTTGCCTGGGAAGATTGTGCCCTTGATGGCGAATATGAATTTAACGGTGAAAAAATACAACCTTGTTTTGTTCCCTTTAAGGAACATCTAAAACAATTCACCATTGAATGGGCCTCGGAAATATCAACGGTTCCCGTTGCCACAATTTTGCAAGTGGCCAAAGACTGGGTGGACAATGCCCAGATCGGTGCCACCATTACCCTTGGTGGGAAAACCTATCCCTATCGTCCTGTTTCATCGGTGACCTTTAGAGGATCCCAGGGACATTCAAATGGGATTCACCAGGTTGCTGCCATTGATTTGATGGCACAATTGGTTGGGGCGGAAGATGTACCCGGCGGAACCCTTGGGTGGCCTGCCATTCGACGGGCGTATCCAGGAGGTAATTATGAGCAGACCTGTAAACCTGGCAAGGACGGGGTGATTGTTCCTTCGGTGTTTTACTCCCATGATCCCTGGCCGGTCCATGCCCCCAGCCTTCCAGCTACCAACATGGGGTGTGTTGATATATGGACCCATTGTACCCTTTCCCATATTCCTTATGTGGATGAAATGGAATATATCCATGAAAAATTCGGGATGAAATCCAAACCGGAAATGATATTTGGAATCGCCGCCAATTTTATTATCTCCAATTCCGACTGGGACACCGCCATTAAAAACTTCAAGGACTGTTTTGTGGTTCAGATGGATCTGTGGGTCAATGAAACCGACCAGGCCATAGGCGATATTATTCTGCCGGATGTGTCTTATCTTGAAAAAGACTGCTGGTCTTCTGAAATTGATGCCTTTTTCTTTTCCGGATCTCCTTCCCATGAAAAATGGTATGTGCACATGCAGCAGCCGGTTGCCGAACCCATTGGCGAGTCGCGTTTCTTCATGGATGTCTATATTGACGTGGCCAATCGTTGCGGTGTTCTGGACAAATTTAATGCCAAGCTCAACGAATACTATGGTGTCACGGATCCTGAACTTACGATTAAACCAGGGGAGGTGTTAACCTGGAAGCAGATCGGGGAAAGATTTCTGATATGGATCTATGGCCCGGATCATAAAAAAATTCAGGAGCAGGGATATGCCACATGGGATAAATCCATAGAAGATGTCTATTGGCGGTGGGATATTGATACAAGGTGCCCGGTTTACATGGAATATCTGCTCCATGACAGACGAAGAATGGAAGAGATATTTGAGGAAACCGGTTTTGATCTGGAATTTGATATTGATCAGTATTCACCACTTCCCTCCTGGTTCTGGCCGGAATCCCACAAGGATCTGGATTCTGAATTTGACCTCCTGGCCTTTTCCTACCGGGATATTTTACACACCAACAACACCACTTTCCAGAATCCCTATATTGATGAAGTTTCCAAGATGTGTCCCTACACTTTTACCATTACCTTGAACACCTCAATGGCAGCAGCAAGAAAGTTGAAGGACGGAGATATCATCTGCATTGAAACCAAGGCCGGTGTCACGGAAAACGGGATTGTGAAAACCATGGAAGCCCAGAGCCCCAAAGTGATAGGTATCGCAGGTCAGGGTGGATTATGGGCCGATGGCCGACCCATTGCCAAGGGTAAAGGGGCTAACTTTTGTAAGCTGCTACCGTCCAAACTGAGATATTTTGACCCCGTTGCCGGCAACATGGAAACTGCTGTTGCCGTTAAGATCTATAAAATCTAAAGGAGGAAATAAAATGAGCAAGCAAATTCACGAACTGGAACAAATCATGTTTCCTCCGGATGGGAGCGGGGTTAAACCCTATGAATGGATGATTAACCCGACCCGTCAGCGGCAATGGATCGATAAACAGGGGATATTTCTCTGGCTGGCCTTCTTTTTTTCTGAAATCGGTGCCGGGCTTTATTTTGTCTCTCTGTTTTATGCGTACAAACCCGGGTTGGTTCTCGGCTGGCTGGTCACCCTGATCCTAGGCGGTTTGATCCATGTGCT
>JAFLJU010000073.1 GCA_022712835.1 Desulfobacteraceae bacterium | reverse complement strand
TTTACGGCAAGTCTTGGGGGAAGTATCACCCAAAGCGAGTTGTTGGGAGTCACCATCGGGGGGAAGGTAAGTATTGACCAATTAGACGGTTTTAATTTGGGGTTTGAAGGACGGGCAGGGGGGGCGGACCCATCTGATCCTTCTGGCCCTTCTGATCCTTTTGGCAGGATTGATTTTGTCATCGATCCATTTTTGTTGAAACCGGTCCAGATGGGCAAAATTATGCCCAAATTAATCTTTGGTGAAGAGTCTTCCATACAATTGTCCTCAAAGGGAACCATTGAATACAAACACCATGGGGTGACCTCTGAAGGCGCCATCATGATGGATAAAGGGAATCTTTTTTTTCCGGACATGAACCTTTCCCTTACAGGGGTTGCGGGCAGTATTGATTTTAATGATCTTATGGTACCTGAATCATTGCCCGGCCAGGTGCTGACCATCGACAAGATTACGACCGGGCAGTTTGAATTTACCCATGCAAAGGCGCGGTTCAGCATAGAAGATGGGCAATCGGTCAATATTGAAAACCTAGGGTTTAACTGGTGCAACGGATGGGTCTCCACAGAATCCTTCCGCCTGCCGGGCAAAGACAATATCCTTTCGTTGACTTTGTTTTGTGATCGACTGGAATTGTCGGGTTTGTTAAAACAGATGGGTGCCTTCCATGCAGAGGGAGAAGGTGCTTTAAGTGGTAGGATACCCGTGGTTTATTCAGATGGCAATATCTCCTTTAACAAAGGATTCCTGTTTTCAACACCAGGAAAGGGAGGGCGGGTGGTGATTGAGAATACACAAGCTCTCACCGGCGGTATCCCTATGGATACACCGGAATTTGTCCAATTGGACCTGGCCCGGGAGGCGTTGAAGGATTTTGACTATCAGTGGGCGAAACTTGAGCTGAACACCGCAGGCGATACCCTGTTTATGAATATGGAACTGGATGGAAAACCCGCTAGGATTCTGCCCTTTGAGTATCAAAAAGAGGTGGGCTCCTTTGTTCGGGTGGATGCGAAAAGTCCTGGATCAAGATTCCAGGGAATTAAATTGAATGTAAATTTAAAACTTCCCTTTAACCAGGTCTTAAAATTTGGTAATAGACTCAATAGTATTTTAAACTAAAGAAGGAGAGGGTATGACACGACCATTATGTTTCATAACGATGTTTCTTGTTCTGTTCTTCCTGGCTGGCTGTAGTTCCAGCCACCAGGTAGAGATCAAGCCTGTTGAAATTAAACCCATTCACATCACCATTGACGTAAATGTTAAAGTAGACAGGGCCCTGGATGACTTTTTCAATGATATTGATGCTGCTGAAGATAAAATTAAAACAGAATAGGAGGAAAAAATGAACTATAAAAAGATACTCATTATAAATGTATTGATTCTTTTGGGGGTATTTGTATTTGTTGGAACCTCCATGGCTGGGATTAAAGAACGAATGAAACAGCGTTTGCCGGTGATTGTGGAATTAAAGGCCAAGGGGATTGTGGGGGAAAATAACCAAGGTTATCTTGCCTTTGTCACGGGACAAACCAGTGACGACGCACTTGTTGCAAGTGAAAACAAGGACCGGAAGGCCATCTATGCCCACATTGCCAAACAACAGAACACCTCATTGGCTGTGGTTGAAAAACGGCGGGCCATTACCCTTGCCGAAAGGGCAGTAGCCGGAGAATTCATCCAAAATACTGCCGGGGCCTGGATCAAGAAATAAAAGAATAAACATTTAAGGAAACCACGAAGGTTAACAAGGACAATTTTGTCTTACCCTTTGTGGTTTTTTTTGGTTTTTTGGAGAAAAAATGAAATTTAAGCTGATGAACACGGCTATTTTGACCGCAATTTTTGTATTTGTTTTATCAAATAATTGTTTTTCCCATTATGGCATGGTGATTCCTTCGGACAACATGATTATGCAAAGTGAAAAACGGGAAATAAAACTTATGCTTTCCTTTTCCCATCCCTTTGAAAGTATTGGCATGGAACTTTTGAAACCCGCTGGATTTTATGTGGTGAAAAATGGGAAAAAGCAAAACCTTGCAGAGGGTCTTTCCCCGGCAATGGTGATGGACAAGCCTGCCTGGACCAGAATGTTTTCTGTTAAAAGGCCCGGGGCCTATACCTTTGTCATGGAACCTGTGGCCTATTTTGAACCCGGGGAAGATTGCTATATTATTCACACGACTAAAACCATTGTGGCAGCCTTTGGCGATGATGGCGGATGGGATGAGGAAATCGGGTTGAAAACAGAGATCGTCCCCCTGTCCCGGCCCTTTGGTTTGTATGCCGGAAATCTTTTCCAGGGAATCGTTAAGCTGGACGGAAAACCCGTTCCCTATGCCGAGGTTGAAATTGAATTTTATAATCAAAACAATAAAGCCACGGCCCCCACGGATTATATGATCACCCAGGTCATAAAAGCCGATCAAAACGGTGTTTTTTCCTATTGTGCACCGGTTGCTGGCTGGTGGGGGTTTGCCGCCTTGAACCGATCGGATAAAAAAATGATGCACGATGGTGAAAAAAAGGATATAGAGCTTGGAGCAGTTATTTGGGTAAAGTTTGAAGCATGGCAGGAACAATAAAATTATGCATATTTCTGAAGGCGTTTTATCCGGACAGGTATTGGCCGTGGGTGCGGTAATCACCATTGTCGGTACCACCATTGGGTTGAGAAAAATTGACTATGATCAGATGGTTCATGTGGCAATTCTGGCATCGGCCTTTTTTGTTGCCTCATTGATTCATGTTAACATAGGGCCTGTGAGCGTGCATTTGATTTTAAACGGTGTGGTGGGATTGCTGTTGGGATTGGCCGCTTTCCCTGCCATCTTGACAGCCCTGGTGCTGCAATCCTTGTTTTTCCAATATGGCGGGTTAACCGCCCTTGGGGTCAACTGCGTCATCATGGCCCTGCCAGCCATTCTGATGCACTATCTGTTCTTGCCCCTGGTGGGTAAATCGCCAAAACTGACCTTTATTGCTGGCTTTCTGGCCGGATTTTTTTCAATTGGATTTTCTTGTCTACTCATGGGGGCCGCCCTGTGGTTTACCAACGAAGATTTTTTAAAAACCTGTATTGCCATTATTTCCGCCCATGTGCCGGTGATGGTAATTGAGGGGATTATTACCGGGTTTTGCGTCTCTTTTCTGTTGAAAGTATATCCGGAGATATTACCCAAAAAAATAGTGGGTAAAAAAAATTGGAAAGAATCATGAAAAAAATATTGTTTTTGATTGCCCTGATTCTGGGGGTATCCAGCACATCTGCTCTGGCCCACAAGGTGATTGTCTTTGCCTGGGTGGAGCAGGGGCAAATACACATAGAGGGCAGTTTTGGGTCCGATCGGCCTGCCAAAAATTGTGTGATCAAGGTGACAGATTCAAACAAAGGTTTGGTTCACCAGGGAATCACCGATGCCCAGGGCCTGTATTCCTTTGCGCTTCCGGATACTAATGATTCGGATCTTGTGGTTGAGCTGGATGCCGGAACCGGCCATTCGGGTCATTGGACCCTCCCAAAGGATGAGTTGGGGATGGAGCCCACGCTGAAAAGTTTGGAGGAAAAAATGGTCCAAAAACAATCTCTTGAAAAGGATCCGTCCCTGGCAAGGATCTTAAGCGGAATTGCTGTGATTTTCGGGCTGGCATTTGCGGCGGCCTGGATTAAAAAACGAAAAAAAGATAAGTCAAATGCTTGAAAATACCCTGGCAGATGGCAACTCCCCCATCCACAGACTGGACCCGAAGATACGGATCATGGCCTCTTTTATCTTATCCATTGCCGCGGCATTGTGTGACAATCTTTATATTGCGTGTGGGTATCTGATCCTCGCACTTTTGCTGATCGGTTTGGCCCGCCTGCCTTTGAAAACCTTGGGAGTCAGACTGCGCCCCTTGTTCTGGTTTCTTTTGATGATTTGGATCTTTTTACCTCTGACATTTGAGGGAGAAATGGTGTTCCAGTATGGATGGGTGAAGATTTCCTCCCAGGGGATAATGCTTTGCATGATGATCAGCATCAAGTCCGTTGCCATTTTATTGATTTTTTCATCATTGGTTGCCACCATGTCTATGGCCTCCCTGGGATCCGGTCTTCACCAGTTGAAAGTTCCGGACAAACTGGTGTTTTTGCTTCTCATGACCTATCGGTACATTGCCGTGATTCAAAGCGAATATGCACGCTTGCTAAGGGCGGCCAGGTTCAGAGGCTTTAAACCCGGAACCAATTTGCATTCTTACAAAACCTATGCCTTTCTGGCCGGGATGCTTTTTGTCAGGGCGTCTTTACGGGCCAAACGGGTATATCAGGCCATGCGTTGCCGGGGGTTTAAAGAAAAATTTCATACCCTTGACGTTTATCCGGCCAATGGATTGAACTATCCGTTTTTAGGAATGATGATACTGACCGTCGCAGGACTTGTCGTAATGGAATTAACCCTGATATAAAACGGATATAGCCGAATAATGATAGCCCAGCCAAAAAAAATTCTGATTGACCCTAAAACTAAACCTGAGAGTTTAAGTCTCATTAAGCTTACCAATATTTCATTTTCTTATCCTGGATCTCCCCATAAGGTTTTGGATTGCCTTGACCTTGATATAAAGGAGGGGAATCGGATCGGGATGATGGCACCCAATGGCAGCGGGAAAACAACGCTGTTGCATACCATTATGGGACTTTGTCAGCCTGAAACAGGGGGCATTGAAATTTTGGGCAGTCCCATGGAAACGGAAAAGGATTTTAGCACGATTCGTTCCAAGGTTGGGCTTTTATTCCAGGATTCAGATGATCAGCTATTTTGCCCTACTGTTTTGGAGGATGTGGCATTTGGTCCGTTGAATCTGGGATATTCCCGGCAGGAGGCCATTGATGTCTCAAGGAAAATTCTTAATAATTTGGGGATTGAGGAGTTTGAAGAGAGTGTGACCCATCGGTTGAGTGGTGGTCAAAAACGGTTGGTGGCTCTGGCGGCAGTTTTGGCCATGTCACCCTCTATTCTTTTGCTGGACGAGCCCACGGCAGGCCTTGATTCTGCGGTTAAACAAAAGCTGATCCATATTCTAAACCATTTGGATATAACCTATTTTGTGATTTCCCATGAATTTGATTTCCTAACGGCGGTTACCGACCATGTTTATACCATGGATAACGGTAAAATTCTGACAGACGATGAAATTCATATCCACAACCATGAACATATCCATAAGCATGGAAAACATCCCCATGTTCATAAATAGACATTGGCCTATCCATTGATTCGGGCCTAAGTCATTTCCCCGGCAACCAACAATCGGGGACAGATCTGACCAGTCAGCCGTCTAAATAACTATTAGTTCAAGTTATAAAATTTGCGGCCCTAAGCTGTTGGTTGGAAAAACAGCTATCAGCCTTCTGTCATGAAGGCTGATAGCTGTTTTTGGATACAAAAGTAAATGTCTTCATCACTGCCGTAAACATCAACCACATCTTTGTGATTAAGCAGTTTCTCAACGATGAAAGCTGTCAAATACAGACTGGCGATGTTGGGATTGGAGATAAGAGTTCTAAAGGGGGCCACCATATAATCAACATCAAAATCTTCTGCCTTGCAAAGCGTGTCTAAACATCTGGCAATCTGGTTTTCGATGCTGGATTTGCTCACAGTTTCAATGAGCCCTGATTCAATAAGCTTCATGGATACCTTGCTGCTGAAGCTATCAATGTTATCCCGTATGGCGGTGATGGTTTTGATTCTTTCCCGTTCTTTTGAGGATTCGATTTTAGAAAGAAGCTTGGCTTCTCTGTTTCCGTTATAAAAAATTTTGGCCATGGATTTATCCTTAAAAGTAACAAAAAAAAAGTAACAAAAAAAATAACAAACAAAAACACTTAAATACTAAGCCGTCATTATAGTATAAAAACAGAGGGATTTTCAAGTTAAAAACTAAAAATCTTCGATAATTAGTTGTGCAGCCGTGGGCTTGAATTTGTTTATTTTCAGCTTAAAGACGATTCTGTCATAATAATCCGGCATATTTTTTACATCTCCAATATTAAAATGAAAAGCCTCAACGCAATGGCCGGAAGTTTTGTTTGCATTTTCCAATACCATTTTTCGGTGAAGGTTTCCAATGAGATGCGAGGATACCACCCTAAGGTGTTTGCAGAGAAAAACAGGTTCCGGGTTTGCCATACCAAAGGGTCGAAGTCGGTTTACTGCCGTTGCCAGATCAAAGGTGATATCTTCAAAATCAAGCTGGGCATCAATGGTAAGGGTTTTTAAAAAGTCATCTTCCTGGTAATGTTTTTTCAGGTGGTCAGTGATGCCGGTTTTTAGCAGATCTATATTTTCTCGTTTCAGGGTAAGCCCAGCTGCCATAGTGTGGCCGCCGAAGCGTTCAAGTAAGTGGGCATTATCCACAAGTGCCTTATGAATATTGATATGATTAATGCTTCGGCAGGAACCTGTGGCATGGGTTTCTGAATGGGATAGCAGGACAACCGGGCAGACATATTTTCTGGCCAGTCTGGAAGCTGCAATTCCCAGCACAGAAGGGTTCCACCTGTGATCGCTTAATATAAGTAAATGACTGTCCAGAAGGGTTGGGTCCCGTGAAATCTTGTGTTCAATATTTAATACAATCTCTCGTTCGATCTGCTGGCGTTTCAGGTTAAGTTCATCAAGAAGGGTGGCGGTTGTTTCGGCTTCATGGAGT
>JAFLJU010000450.1 GCA_022712835.1 Desulfobacteraceae bacterium | reverse complement strand
CAAACAGATCGGAATTAAACATCCAGGCCAGGACAAACAGCACCACTGCCACCGGCAGGATACCGTTGGGGAAATGGACCGATACCGGGTGGGCATGGTGTTTGACCATGAGGCCGATGATGCGTTCATACAAGTTTTTAGGCGGGGCTGCCGGGGGGGGGCCTGCAGGCTTGGGGCTAGGTTTTTCCACGGGAGTTTTGGTCGTGTCTGCTGTTTTGGCAGTGGGTTTTGCCTCTTTTCCCACGGGGGCGGTCGAAAGGTCTGGTCCGCCGGTCTCTTCAAGGAGTACAAATTTTTTACTTCCGACACCGCATACCGGGCATTTTTCAGGGGGAGTATCCCCGGTGTGAACAAATTTACAAACACTGCACTGCCATCTTTTCATTATTATTTTTTCCTTGTTAGAATCATTGTTATGATATGGGTTTAAAGATTTAGGGTAAACCCCAGGATCTATCATTTTTCAATTACCGTTCTTCAATTTCCGTGTAAACACATTCGTCCGGCCCGCAATAATCCCCGACATAGGTTGCCCCTGGACGGTAAAGGGAGGGTTTTGGCGCAGCCATTGCAAATTGTTCTTCAATGACGTGGGCACTCCATCCACTGACCCTGGAGATGGCAAATATTGGGGAAAACAGATCCGTTGTAATGCCCATGGCATAAAACAAGGAGGCTGAATAAAAGTCTACATTGCAAAATATTTCCCGCTGCTTTCGTTCCATGAAGGCTTTTTTCCCCTTTATTTCCAGGGCCTTTGATAGCTCATGCCAGCGGGTATCCCCGGACAATTCTCCCATACGTTTGGACATGGGGTCGATGATAATGGCCCTGGGGTCATCGGTCTGGTATACGGCATGGCCAAGGCCCATGATCAGGCCTCCCTCGTCCAGAACCCCGTTGATATACGCATCAATTTTGTCAATGGTTTTGATTTCCTTGAGCATTTTCATCACCCGGACATTGGCCCCTCCGTGGAGCGCCCCGGAAAGGGAGCCGATGGCAGCGGATATGGCGGCATAAATATGGGCTTTGGTGGAGGCCACTTGGCGGGCCGTAAATGTGGAAGCATTAAAGGAATGTTCTGCATGGAGGACCAGACTGACATCAAAAAAATGGGCGGTCTCCTTGTCAGGTTTTTCCCCGTTGAGCATATACAGAAAATTGGTGGCATGGTTCAGGTTGTTATCTGGAGCCACGGGGGGCAGATTGTTCCGAATGCGATCCCAGGCCGCCGTGATGGTGGGCAACCCTGCAATGAGGTTTTCTGCGCTGTAAAGGGTGTTCTCAATTCCTAATTTTCCCACATTGGCATCGGTCTGCATGAGCAGAGGGGTTGCCATCTGGAGGACATCCATGGGATCCATGTCCCGGGGCAGGGAGGTTAAAAAGGGGAATAGATTGTCAGGAACCCTTCGCTTGGACCGAAGGCTCTGGTCAAAATCGGTCAACTCCTGGGCTTTGGGCAACCGTTCATAGAGAAGCAAAAAACAGGTTTCTTCAAAGCTTGTCTTTTGGGCCAACCCCTCAATTAAATAACCCCGATAGATAAGTTTTCCTTCCTTGCCCCGGACATCACATATCTTGGAACTTGCTACATCAACGCCCCTGAGGCCGGTATTTAATACAGGTGTACATACATTCTCATTCATGGTTATCTCCTTGATATTAGAACATTTTTTCAGGGGGGCGTCTTTCCGGGACATACTCTGCCTGGATTTCACCATTGTTCATGGCCGTTGATACATAGAGGCCGCAATAGCAGGTGCCGAATTCTTCAAGGTCCGGTTCCCGATATTCACAGGGACAGAAAATATCCTTGTCTTTTTCCCTCTCCCCACAGGCAAGTCTACAGGGGCAGGCCATATACCCGTAGCGGTCTTTGTTGAGCAACAATGATTCCAGCAGCTCAAATACCAGGTCCTTGTCCTTATTAAAATAAATTCCCCGGGCTTCCTGTGATTTTTTCAATGCGTCATATAGTTTTTCAACTTTCATTTTTTATTCCCAATGCCTCCTTGATCTCTTTTTCTTTGTAGCCGACGATCACCGTTTCATTGATTTTGATGGTGGGAAAGGAGCAACGGGGGTTCATCTCTTTGATATCGGCTATAATGGCTTTGCGTTCTTCTCCCTCCAGATCATCCACTTCAATATAGTCATATTCCACATCACATTCGGTTAACAGCTTCTTGGTTGATTTGCAATGG
Source organism: Desulfobacteraceae bacterium (assembly GCA_022712835.1). The sequence continues at coordinate 3,348 of JAFLJU010000450.1, read as the reverse complement.
CTGCAGCTGCTCAAAGCATATAGGGTTGTTTTATCCGTGGCCATTATGATCTCCTTGTTAAGGGTCGGGTTGATAAAGGTCTGGTTGTTAAAGATTTGGATTAAGCGATCAGAATTCTCGAAACCAATATTTTAAAATCGCCTGATTCCAATTCCTTTATTAATTTGCATGTTTTGTGCTGTTTTGGCAAGGTTAAAGTCATCTATCCAGCAATTTTGGGTAACCGATACTTATGGAAAATCAGAGCAATTTTCAGTGACCATACTTAACCAAGATTCCCTTAGTTTGGCCCGGCCCCATTTGATCTATCAGACAAAGGGAAGCTTTATTATAAATTTTGTACCTTGCCCTAAAGTTGATTTGACCGACATCTCCCCCCCATGGTCCTCAACTATGATAAAGTAAGACAATGACAGACCAAGGCCGGTACCTTTATCTACCTCTTTGGTAGTGAAAAAAGGTTCAAATATTCTTTTTTGGATACCCTCATCCATCCCAGGACCATTATCTTCTATTTCTATTTGAGCCATATTATCGCTTTCCTGAAGTCGAAAAATCAATTTTGGTCCTTCTGGTTTTTGCTCTGATTCACGCATGGATTCCGTCGCGTTTTTAATAACATTAAAGAATGCCTGCATAATTTTACTCTCTTCGCAGATGACTTCAGGGATATCAGAAACAAAATCTATAACTATTTTAATTTGTTTAAAATCGAACCTTTTTTTCAAATCATAATCATTTTCCGCAAGTTTCAATGTTTTTTCTAATAGTTCCGATATCCTATGCTTGGACTTTGAGGAGTCTCCTTTTCTTGCAAATGAAAGCATGTTATCAATGATTTTTGCTGCAATACTTCCGGCATTGTGAATGCTGCCAAGGGTCTGAAGAATTTTCCTCTTTTCCATATAAATTTTGATTGCCGGCATTGTGGTTCCCGCTTCCAAGGCAGCTTTTTCGTTGGCCGGCAATGGCTTTGTGAGGCGATTTAAAACAAGTTGGATGTTTTGCATTATGCCTGCCAATGGATTGTTTATTTCATGGGCCATTCCGGCAGCAAGCCCTCCGATTGACATCATCTTTTCTGATTGTATCATCATTCGTTGTGTTTTTTTACGTACAGCTATCTCTTTTTGTAAACTGCTGTTGATCGTTTCAAGTTCTTTCGTACGTCGGGCAACCATACTCGCAGCAATAATCAGACCTAAAACAGAAATAAGCAAAGCACTGACAGATGCATTAAGAAGCTGTTTGTTGAATTCTTCAGATCGATAGTGAGTTACGGCAATCTTGATATTTCCAATGAACTTGCCAGCATAACGAATATCACTCGAACGAATGATCAAATCATTTTCGTTTGTTTCTATTCTTTTTTCTGTTTCATAGAGCATTTCTCCTGACATACCCGTCAAACGAATCACTGCAATCCATTCATTATGGGAAAGATATGTGCAGATACTTTTTATACCTTTCCGATCATAATCCCACAAAGGGACCTCCAGCACGCTGGTCATGAGATCAATGTATTCATCGGCTTTATTGTTTAACATTATCTTTTCTCTTTTCGATATTTGATAATAGTTAAGCGCTATAAAAGCTGCCGAGATGACAACAATTGCCGTCACCAGACTAATTGCAAGCGTCTTGGACATGAAATGTTTTTTAGGGTCACCCATTAAATCAATTTTGCCTGTTTAAGACGAGCGTAGATTTTGAATGTCATTTCTGGAATCAGTAAAAAAACTTTTTTTTATGCTATATTGACATCATTTCAAATACTTATCTTTTATATTTTGATAAGTGCCATTTTGTTTTATTTCATCTAATGCTTTTTGAAGTTTATTTACAATAATATCAGAGGTTTTTTTGTTTAATGCCATATAGTACGCATCCTTACCTGGAAGTTCATACGCTTTGGTAAGTTTGTTAAAATCAAGCCCTAACAATTTTACGATATGAACCATGGACAGTTCAACATTTCCCACTAAATCAACCCTGCCTGAAAATAATTTTTCAATATTTTGTTCCTCTTTTGAAACAGGATAAAGATTTTTACCAATTTCAAAACCCTTCTTTATTAAACTCAGGCTGAATCCATCGTCTCTTGTGACTCCGATTATATATTTTTTAGCATCCTCTATAGAATTTATCTCAATATTTTTTCTTTCCTTTAGCTTGAATAAAAATATTGTTCTTGATGCAAGAGGGCCTACCCATTTAAATAGACTTTCTCTCTCATTGTTTCTTGTTATGGTATAGATAAGAGTATTTTTTTCCTCCGATGCTATCTTGTAGGCTCTTGACCAGGGATATAGTTCTGGCTTTCCCTGAATACCTGCTTTTCGAACAACTTCCTCGACTACTTTTGTAGAGAAGCCTACAACTTGACCGTTTTCCATATAATTATATGGTGGGTAATCCTCTGTTAAGATTTGAAGGGTCTGTCCATGGGCGTACATTCCTAAAAGACTCCAAAAAAATACTCCCCCAAAAATCGATAAAAAAAATTTCATATATCTCCATTTTTATCATTCAATAATTACGATTTTGGTTCCTTCTTCCATGATCCTTTTAACCCTTTGTGCCCGGCTCAAGCACCGAACAAAAATATTTATTGGCGGTCCAACCACCAACTCGTATCCGGAACAGGTGTACCCTCCGAAAGAGTAGGATTTTTCAGTATAAATATTTTTCTGTTATTAAGATCAGCCTGCTGAATGATTTTACGATGATATTTTAAAAACAGTGCTTTAAAGGTTCCATCTTCAAGTGCTATCGTAAGTCCTCTCTCGACTCTGTCAGCAAGTTTTAAATTGTTTTTATTCACAAAAAAGTAAACTGGATAAGGGTAATACAAAGCTATATATGGATCTACTGTAAGATCAGGATACTTTTCTTTTTTATCGGATATTTCATTCCAGGCTTCATTGATGCCTCTTGGGAAATAATCAAATCTTTTTACTGACAGCATATAAAAAAGAGATTCATATTTCGATGTTCCGAAAACCGGTATATTGTTAATACGGAGAATTTCAAAATCTGCCCACTGATTACCGAAACCGGCGATGAATTTTGTTTTTAATTGATCCAGTGACTCAATCTTTGAGAAATCCACCAGGCTGTCTTTTCGGATAAGCGAGACCCGATACCCCAGTAATCCTCTGAGAATCGGAATCTTAACCGGAAAAAGTCTGGATTCCCTTTCCTTATTTGAAGGGAAAAAACCGATATTCACTTTTTCTCCTTTTTCCAGAAATAAGATACCCCGGCTCTGTGTCATCTCCTCTTTGACAGGCTCAAGAGAATACTGGCCATCAGGTTTGACTGTTTTCTCCATTGCAAGTTTGAGCA